>JASGDB010000087.1:0-2604 GCA_049841315.1 Bergeyella sp.
AATCTTTTTTTGATGACTGCCAACAGAAGATTCACGATTAATACACAGTAAATCTGTATTTTGATGGCGTTTTCGTTGTCCCCCAAAAAATATTTCAGTGGAAAATTCTGTTTCAACTGCTTAAACAACAACTCAATCTGCCACCTGATTTTGTACAATGCCGCAATCAAATCCGCCCTCATATCGAACAAATTGGTCAAAAATTCAAATTCCCTTTTGTTGGCCCGGTCATAAAAAACAACTTTCCGAAGTTTTAATTTCGTGGTTTCTTTTCCCTTTTTTACATCAATTTCGATAATCTCATCTTTTAAAACACCGCTGTGAACATGGCTTCCAACATCCAATGCTTCAATATTAAAATACGACGCATTGTCTTTTATCCTCGTTACAAAACCCGTTTTTTGATTGGTAAAATGCTCGAAAGCCTTGTAATCATTATACCCTTTATCAAAAACATAAATGGTGTTTTCATCGCATTTCAGTTTGTCTAAAAACTCGTGGTCGTGTTTTTTGGCTTCACTGAACCAAACCAATTCAGGAACGGTTTCATCGGCGTTTACAACGGTATGCACCTTGATTCCGCCTTTCTTTTTGCCTGTTTTCGGATTTCTGCCGACACCTTCCAAAATGTCCTTAAACAAACTGATGGTGGTGCTGTCAAAGATTTTGACCTGTTTATTTATCACGTTTTCAATCCGGCTGTCCGACAAAACTTCGCCGTATTGCTTGAGTAATGCGTGATAAATATTTTCAAAAACCAAAACATCCCGTCTCTTGTTGGCATCCGACAATGTGCTTCTTTTGGGAATGTGACTTAATTGAAAACCTGCCGTTTTCCCCGATAAACCAAGCATTGCTCCCGATATTTCACGCAAAGATGTACACTTTGAAAATGAACAAAAAAGCATACTTATCAAATGGTCTTTCGTTTTGAAACGCTTTGTATAGCGGTCCGAATCACATTTTTTCACTTCTTTTTTGATGAGTGAATCATCAATTAAGGAAATCAGCTGTCCGAAAACAGATTTTGTAGAAAAATGACTATTTTTGCTCATAGTAGTTTGCTGTGTGAGAACTTCAAACTTACTAAAAATAAGAGTAGCCTTTTTAGGCTACTCTTTTATCGGACAACAATGATTCTAAATGATAAAATTCCTTAACTTAATGACATTGGGAGCGAGCATCTGGCTCGTGTCCTTTTTGTCATTGGCACAAGCGTGGACGCTCGCGCCAGCGTGGGGGAAAAAGGCCAAAATTAATTTTGCGATTAATTTCATGTTCTTAATTTTTTCACAGCAAGATTTTATGGTATAGTTTGTATGCCATATATTTTCAAGTTCCCATCTTCTTTTTTAAATATGATTAATGCTGAAGCCCCCTCAAATTGCGTTTTTTCATTAGACTTTACCGTTTCATAAGACAAAACAAAATCATTTTCTTGTTTTGAAAATTGAGATTTGGATTTTTTAATCATTTTATAATTCAAAAATCCAATTACTTCTTTTAGATTATTTTTAATGAATATCTGATTTTTTATTAAATATTCATTATCATAACCATTCTCAATTTCACAAATAGAACATTGTACAGATTCTGTAAAGAATTCATTTAAGTTCTTATCTTTTTTTAAATATGAATAATTAAGAGATTTTAACACTTTTATTGCTTGTTTTCTTTCTTTCGTGTAATTTTTCTGAGATTTTACCGTACAAAAAAACAGCATCAGAATGATTAAAAATATTTTTTTCATATTGTATACTTTTTTTAAGGATTCAATTCCCAAATTCTTATTGATTTAATTCCTCCCGGAACATTTTCGTGATTAGAACCTCCAGGAACATGGCTATTTTGAATTAAGTCCACGTGTCCTGTATAACCAGCTCCTCCGTCCGCTGTAGGTTTTGGATTGTTGTTTACAATAACATAAATTCCTGTTTTGCCTTTTAAGAAATCGGTTACCGTTTTCGAATCGTTTGCTGCTGCTCCTTCCAATTTGTGAGTTGGATCCCCAAAGGTTTTTTGCATAAAATCTCCTGCTGTTACTGCCTGTAAGTAATAATACCAAGGGACTCCATTTACATTTGCACCTGCTCTACTTAGAGCATTATTTGGAATCATGAAACCTAATCGATTCATTGCTAACGAAAATCTCACAGTGCAAGCATTCCTGTATGGGTTTTTATTATTTAAAGCACCTCCGCTTGAATTATACGAATTTAACAAATTCCCTTTTACAATAGCATATACATCCTTAGCGGGCATTTGTTTGTAATATCCGGGATACCCAGGATAATCCAATTTTGGAAATGCACTAACAAATTGAGAATATGTAGGCATTGGTTTAGTTTGATATTGTATATTTGATAATATATCATCTAAATTGTCAATATATTCTCCGTCTTCTCCTTCTGTTTTTGTAATAAACCAACTCTCAAACTGCGTCCAAGTTGTATTAGGATTTTGATTCAGAAAGTTTATAGTCCATTGTTGAAACGGCAAATCAGCGCGAACAAAATTACTCCATGTTTCAGAATTTCGGAACTCCGGATTGGTCATGGCGTAATTTACAATCCATTGCCCGACGGCTTTTGCTTCTGCTCCCAG
>JASGDB010000088.1:0-5143 GCA_049841315.1 Bergeyella sp.
GTGCGGACTTGCTTCTGCTCGAAGATTTTAATTGAATTTTCTTTGCTCATCATTTGTTATTTTTAGGGTTGGTTTTCCATACGAATATACAAAAATTGCAGGAATAATAATTTGAAAATATATTTGAAAAACAGTATATTTGATTCAAATTAATTGTGTGATGACAACGATTCCTTTAAAAATAAGCAACAACGATATTTCCAGATTCAACCTTAAAGGAAAAAAGGAAATCACTTTTGCCGATTTGCAAAATCTGATAACATTGGAATTTGCAAGAAAAGCATTGAAAAAAGCCAACAAAATCGCAAAAGAAAAAATGACACTGGAAGAAATCAATGCTGAAATAAAGGCAACAAGAAATGTATCACACAGTTTGTCATTCTTAATGGAACGAAGTGGAATGAAGACACGAGCGATAGCGAACTGGCGAAGCAATCTCTACAAAATTATTGAGATTGACTTCGTCGAACCACTTCGTTAGGTTTCCTCCTTTCGTCGGAATGACAAAGAGGACGCTTAAATTAAAATCATTTCTGAAATTTCCAAATTAACACATTTTCAAATTTTCAAATTGACCACAATTTCCCTCATCATCGCCATTTTCAACCGCAAAGACGAACTTTTCGAGCTGTTGCAGTCGCTTTCTTTTCAGACCGATAAAGATTTTGAAATCATCATCGTCGATGACGGTTCTAAAATTGATTTAAGACCAACTGCAGAACTTTTTAAGGAAAGTCTGGACATTCAGTTTTTCCGGAAAGACAATTCCGGTCCTGGTTTGACGAGAAATTACGGAGCAAGACGGGCGAAAAACGACTGGCTGGTTTTTGTGGACAGCGATGTGATTGTGGAGAAAAACTACATAGAAAATATTAAAAAAAATATTTCGGAAATTCCGTGTGATGCTTTTGGCGGTGCAGATAAAGCACATAAAGGTTTCAATCTGATGCAGAAAGCGATTTCGTATTCGATGACGTCGGTTTTTACAACAGGCGGAATTCGGGGAAACAAAAAAGCGGTCACGAAATTTCAACCCCGAAGTTTCAATATGGGCGTGAAAAAATCGGCATTTGAAAAAGTCGGCGGTTTTTCTGAAATGCGGATTGGCGAAGACCCAGATTTGTCGATGACACTTTGGGAAAACGGTTTTACAACGGCTTTTTTTGACAATATCGGAGTGTATCACAAGAGGAGAGTGGATTTCGGAAAATTCTCAAAACAAGTCTATCAGTTCGGCTGTGCAAGACCGATTCTCAACCAAAGACACCCGAATTATGTGAAAATTTCGTTTGCGTTTCCGTCCTTATTTTTGATTGGATACGTTCTCGGATTTATAGAGTATTTCGCTTTCAGAAGAGGATTTATTCTGGCGATGTACGGTTTATATACATTTCTGATTTTCTTTCACGCTTTGTTCAAAACAAAAAACATCAGCATTGCGGGAATGACGATTATTTCTACTTATATTCAGATGTTTTCGTACGGTTACGGTTTCCTGAAATCGTGGATTCTGCTGAATGTTTTCAGGATGAAACCGGAAGAAGCGTTTCCCGGCCATTTTTACAGAAATTAAAAATTGAAATTTGCGGTTAGAACCTATTTTCACCGACAAAAGTTTTAAAATTGTAAAATAAAATAGGTGAATCTGCCGACACATTTTTTTCTCAAAAAAATTGGCTGAACTTTTAATATTCCCTAACTTTGAAAGTCAATTTTTAAAATAATCAAACAAAATAAATTTATGAAAGTAACCGTAGTAGGAGCAGGAGCAGTAGGAGCTTCGTGTGCCGAGTATATCGCGATGAAAAATTTCGCTTCCGAAGTAGTATTGGTAGACATCAAAGAAGGTTTTGCCGAAGGTAAGGCAATGGATTTGATGCAAACCGCTTCCCTGAATGGTTTTGACACCAAAATTAGCGGAACTACCGGAGATTACAGTAAAACAGCAGGTTCTAAAGTTGCCGTTATCACTTCCGGAATCCCGAGAAAACCGGGAATGACGAGAGAAGAACTTATCGGAATCAATGCAGGAATCGTAAAAGAAGTAACGGAAAATTTAGTAAAACATTCTCCTGATGTCATCATCATCGTGGTTTCCAATCCTATGGATACTATGGCGTATCTGGTTCACAAAACTTCCGGACTCCCGAAAGAAAGAATTATCGGTATGGGAGGAGCTCTGGATTCTGCACGTTTCAAATACAGACTGGCTGAGGCATTAGATGCACCAATTTCAGATGTGGACGGAATGGTGATTGCCGCTCACTCTGATACCGGAATGGTGCCTTTGATGAGCAAAGCAACAAGAAACGGAGTTCCCGTAACAGAATTCCTTTCCGAAGAACAGCAGAATTATGTATCCGAAGAGACCAAAGTCGGCGGAGCTACACTTACGAAACTTTTGGGAACTTCCGCATGGTATGCTCCGGGAGCAGCAGTTTCGGTTTTGGTACAATCAATCGTCTGCGACCAAAAGAAACTGATTCCTTGTTCATTAATGTTAAACGGCGAATACGGACAAAGCGATATTTGTCTCGGCGTTCCTGCCATTATCGGGTTCAGCGGTGTTGAAAAAATCGTGGACGTACCGCTTACCGATGCTGAAAAAGAAAAATTTGCAGAAGCCGCTAAAGCAGTAAGAGAAATAAACGGAGATTTGAAAGTATAATCATTATAAAACCTCATAGGTTTTGGAAACCTGTGAGGTTTAGTTGCATTAAAATAAACCACTATGGGCTTAGAGCCTGTGATATATTTTATTCAATAAATATTTTAAAGCGGACGGCGACCCTACTGAACCGAGTATGCTGATGAGATTTATGGAATTTTTCTCAATGATTGGGATTGTATTTTTATTGATTTCAGTGATTTATTTTTCTTCTACGTTTGTAATGAAAAATCTTCTGAGAGCGTAATTTCTGAATTTACAAAAAAACGCAACCCGAAAAGTTGCGTTTTTTTTTATTTTCCTTGAATAATAAGAATTAAAATTTGATTACATTTGTATTTAAAATAATACTATTATGGATGCAGTTAAAGCCAATAAAAAATCAACTTCTTTGAGATTAAACGCAAGTCTTTATAATTACATTGAAAAAGAGGCAAAAAGACAGAACCGAAGCGTGAACAATTTCATAGAAACCACGCTTTACGATGCTGTCGGTTATCATGAACCTAACGAAAGACTGAAAAAAACAATAGAAGAATCTATTGCTGAAATGGATTCCTTGAAAAGGTACTCTTCTGCCGAGGAATTATTTAAGGATTTAGAAAATGAGTTATAAGGTTACGGCATCCACTCGTTTTAAAAAGAGTATGAAAAATTACTTTTATATCGCTTCAAAAAAAGAAGCAATCGGAAAAGTGATTGATTTACTCACGGAAAACGGCTATCAAAGCATTCCTCCGAATATGTATCCGCACAAACTGAAAGGAAATTATGCCGGTTGTTGGGAATGCCACATTCAGCCGGATTTGCTTCTCATCTGGAAACAGTTTGAAAATCCAGAAAAGGAAATTTTGTTGGTTGATGTAGGAAGTCATTCGGATTTATTCTGAAAAAAACTGCAACTCAGAAAAGTTGCGGTTTTTTTATTCAATTCCTTTTAATTTATTGATTTTTTCTTGTCCGCTATGTGCGTGAAGAATGGCGAGAATAACAATTTTATATCCGTCAATAATATAATAAATATGATATGGAAATTGTTTTAAAAGAATCGTTCTTGCTCTTTTGGCTTTGACTTCAAACCCTTTCGGAGAATTTAGAATGGTCTGCTTTGCTTCTTCTATTCTGTCCAAAAAATCATCGGTCAATTTCGGATTTATAACGAAGAAATAATCCAAAATTTCATCAATATCATTATCAACTCGCTCTTCATAGAAAAATTCATACATCATATTTTGTATTTTTCTCTTTTACTTTTGAGGAGCGTGTCAAAACTTTTCACGTTATCAGGGTTTTTATGATAACTTTCCAAACGTTCGTCCAATATTTTTTTGTGCCAATCGGGAATATCGGAATCTTGTGTTTCGGATTGGTTTTCGGCATTGGCAATTCCGTCCAAAATCCTCAAAATCCTTTCATCGGCTTGGTCGATAAAATCGTGAAGTCTTTTCTTTAAATCTACTGTTGCCTCCATCTTTATTTTTTTATCTAAACAAATCTACAAAATTATTCTTATTTCTGTCCAAACATTTATTTTAAAAGAAATTACAAAAAAACGCAACCCGAAAAATTACGTTTTTAAAATTTTATTATCTTTGATAAAAATAAGCGGATATGAAAACAGGCGACAGAGTTTTAATTGCTCCTCAGGTTACGGGAAGAGCCGATTGGACAGAGGCGACCGTTATAGAAGTGGAACAAAATCCTTATGTGGGCACAGTAATTACCGCAAAGGCTGATGACGGAGAAATTTTCTTTGAAAAAGAGGATATGTTCAAACTTTTGGATAGCGAACTATGTACGCAATAGCGTTTGATATGGTCATTTCGGATTTGAAATTGCATTACGGCGAACAGTATCATAGTGCCTATTCCGAAATCAAAAAAGTAATGGGCGAAAATGATTTTTACTGGATACAAGGTAGCACATACATCACAGAAAAAAGCCTGATTGCCGTAACAATGGCAATGAATGCCCTGAACAAAATTGATTGGTTCAGAAAATTGGTGCGTGATATTCGGGCGTTCCGAATTGAGGATTGGTCGGATTTTACGCCTATGTTTCAAGAAAATAAATGATAGTTTCTGCATAAACTAAAAACGCAACCCGAAAAGTTGCGTTTTTTATTCAATATAATTTGGTCTAATCCAATATTTACCAATACAATATTATTTAAAATATCGGAGGAATTACATTTTCAATTTTTCCATATCTAATTAAACAATAAATAAAATAAAGCATATATAAACAAGCAACAATGGGCATAAACATCATTATTCTATACTTAGTTTGATATTCGCTTTTATCCAGTATTATTGTTCCATTTTTTTCAATTTGAATAATATCATTGCTCACTACTGTCCTGTTAAAAGAAGTTGATTTCCAACTGGTTACATTTTTGCTCATTGACATTGTTGTAATTAGATTTATTAAACAGTTGATTTACAGGTGTTTTGTCCAGTAGCGACATTCCTAAAA
>JASGDB010000089.1:0-8648 GCA_049841315.1 Bergeyella sp.
TGAAAAAGATGATGGAAATCCTAAAACAAAATCTTTTGGACTATTTTTTATCCATCATATTCCGACTAAATTTGCTCCCGAATTTTGCTTTCGTAAATTAAAATGGGGTATTATAAGGAGCGACTATTTATTCTTTTTTTTAATTTAATTTTACTCACACTCGGTTGATATTGCAGATTTAAGAATTCCACCTGCCAACAGGCTTGAAAAACTGAAAGGCGATTTGAAAGAATTTTACAGCATTAGAGTTAATAATCAATGGAGAATCATTTTCAAATGGGAAAACGGAAACGCTTATGAAGTTGAAATCGTAGATTATCATTAAAATAGAAGAAAAATGGAAAAATTAAGAAACATCACTCCCGGAGAAATTCTATTGGAAGAATTTTTAGTTCCGCTCGAAATTTCACAATACAAATTGTCCAAAGATTTGGATATTCCGCAAACAAGAGTTTCAGAAATCATTAAAGGAAACAGAAGAATTTCAGCAGATACTGCCATAAGATTAAGCGCTTATTTTGGTAATTCCGCAAAATTTTGGCTCGGACTTCAAAATGATTGCGACATCGAAAATGAGATGAAAGAAAAATCAAATGAAGTGAAAATTAACATCGTATTCTCAAAATACAGAACAAAAAAATTCAATTTGATTTTTTATGAAATCATAAATCCAAAAACCAATGAATTATGTCTAAACGCTCAATAGGTTTCATAAATCTCATTTTTATTAATTTTGCAGGGAATTTTTAATCAGAAAAAATGAAGAAAATCAGACTTGCCCTTTTGGATATGAACAACAACCATATCAATCAGGGAATGAGGAACATAAGGGAAATATCCGAAGCGTTCAAAGAAGATTCCGACTGCGAAGTGGAAATCACACTCTTTGATGTACGCTACAAAAACGAAGTTCCCGATATCGCTGATTTCGATATCTTCATTTCTTCCGGAGGTCCCGGAAATCCGCATCGTGAAGGCTATGAATGGGAACAGAAATATTCGGATTTTCTGGACGAAATACTGGAACACAACCAAAACAGCGAGGAGAAAAAATATCTTTTTTTAATCTGCCACTCGTTTCAGATTGCGAGTATCCACTGGAAATTGGGAAATATCTGCAAAAGAAAATCCTTTTCTTTCGGAGTAATGCCGATTCATAAAACCGATGAAGGAGAGCGGGATTTTCTGTTCAAAAATCTTCCCGAGCCTTTCTACGCCGTAGATTCCAGAGCCTATCAGTTCATTGAGCCGAATGAAGAACGATTAGAAGAAATGAGAATGAAAATCGTTGCATTGGAAAAAGTCCGTCCGCATATTCATCTGGAAAGAGCGGTGATGGCGGTTCGTTTTTCCGATGAAATTTTCGGAACGCAGTTTCATCCGGAAGCCAATTCCGAAAGTTTCCTGAAAAATCTGGAAGACGAAAAAAACCGCAAAGCAATGATTGAAAACCACGGAATGGAAAAATATCTGGAAACCATCGACAGAATGGATGACCCCGATAAAATTATACTCACTCAATCACAGATTCTTCCCCGTTTTCTTGAATTTGCCAAACAGCAGATATTGCAGAAAGAATACAGCCATTGCTGAAAATAAAACCAAACACACCAAACACAAACAAACATGATTCAGAAGTACAGAGAGCAGTTTAATGAAGAATTTTCACCCGAAAAATACAGTCAGGTTCTGGATATTGTAAAGGAGCAGGCAGGCGGATACGATACGCTTTTCCGTGTTTCAGAAAGTCCTGTCTTCCTGAGCAGTTTTTTTAAACAAAAGCTCACGGATGCCTGTGAAAGCATTATCACGCAGGTAAAAAACATGCCGGAAGAAGAACTCCGCAAAGCCATTCCTGCCCAAAACAATGTTCCGAATGATACGAAACAGCCTCATTTTTTCACCATCGACTTCGGAATATGCGAAAACGAGAAAGGTGAAATTGTTCCCCAACTGATTGAACTTCAGGCGTTCCCTACTCTTTACTGCTATCAGAGGGAGCTTCAGAACGCATTTTGCGAGATTTATCCTTTTTTGGATGAAATCAGACCCGAAATTCCGGACGATGAATATTACGCCGAACTCCGAAAACTGATTATCGGGAACGAAAATCCCGAAAACGTCATTCTCCTCGAAATCTATCCGGAGAAGCAGAAAACCAATATCGATTTTTACCTGACCGAGCAAAAATTAAGCATTAAAACCGTATGCCTTACCAAAATAAAAAAACAGGGAAACCAACTTTTCTACGAAAACAATGGAAATTTGACACAGATTAAAAGAATCTACAACCGCGTTATTTTTGATGAATTGGATAAAATCGAAAACCTGAAAACCGAATTCGATTTCCGAGATGAACTCGATGTAAAATGGGTAACGCATCCGAACTGGTTTTTTAAGGTTTCAAAATATTTGCTCCCGAAATTAGAACATCAGTATGTTCCGAAAAGCTATTATCTGAACGAATTTCCGGAAGATGAAAACCTCGAAAACTTCGTTCTGAAACCTCTTTTTTCGTTTGCAGGAAGCGGAATTAACCTGAATCCGACCAAGGAAATTACCGATGAAATCTGTGATAAGGAAAATTACATTCTTCAGAGAAAAGTAAATTATGCTCCGCTGTTTAAAGACATAAAAGGTGAATTTTCCAAAGCAGAAATACGGCTTCTGTACACCTGGCAGGAAAACGAAGACCGCCCGAAACTCATGGAATATCTGGTGCGGATGACCAAAGCCGCCATGGTAAACGTGGATTTCAACAAGAAAGATGCTATCTGGATTGGCGGAACGACGGCGTTTTTTGAGAAATAAGTATTCATTCCACTACGCTGCATTTACAATAATGACACTAAAAAAGCTCCGAAAATTCCGGAGCTTTTATTTTTTTATCTGGAGTTTATCATCAGAACTTCACATCAACGGTGAGTTCCTTTCCGTCGCGGACAACCGTTACAGGATGTGTTTCTCCGGAATTGACTTTGGAAAGACATTCCATATAGGTATAGACTTCTTTTACTTCGCATTTTCCGATTCGGATGAGCTTGTCGCCTGCCTGGATTCCCGCATCTGCCGCAGGGCGGTTTTCGGAAACGCCGTCGATAACCATTCCATCTTTGGAATCGGCATAGCTCGGCATGATTCCCAATGTTACTTTGTATTTCGGAACGGCTTTGCTCTGCTGCATTTTGGTTTTGGTGAACGGAAGTTCTTTTTCATTCGCAATGGCATTGGCAAGATTGAAAACATATTCGGTAATCAGTTTTACGCCGTTGTAATTGATTTTATCTTCATCATCGCCCGGCTTGTGATAATCGGTATGAGTTCCCGTAAACAGGAACAAAACAGGAATATCTTTCAGATAGAATGAAGTATGGTCAGACGGTCCAACTCCCGAACTGTCGATGGCGAGATTTACTCCGGCAGGTTTGTATCTTTTCACCATTTCCCCGAATAACGGCGAAGTTCCGACCCCTCCTACGGTAAGGTCTTTGTCTTTATTCAATCTTCCTACCATATCGAGGTTAATCATCGCTCTTACATTCGGATATTTTTGTTTTACGGTTTCTGCAAAGGCTTTTGAACCCATTAAGCCGTCTTCTTCACCGGAAAACAGCACGAAAACATAATTGGCTTTTTCTTTTGTCTTGTTTTTGGAGAATATTCTTGCGAGCTCCAATACTGTGGAAGTTCCGGAAGCATTGTCATCAGCTCCGTTGTGAATCTGCCCGTCAGAATTTGCCAAAGTGGAATTGTGATGTTCGTTAAAACCTAAATGGTCGTAATGCGCACCAATCACAATCGTTTTATCGGCTTTGTTGTCTAAATATCCTACGACATTTTTTCCTTTCATCTGTACGGACGACGTATCATCGTGAGGATTCAGCTTGTACGCATATTCAAAAGGCTGAACTTCTGCTTTCAGTCCTGATTTTTTCAAATCTTTTGAAATATAGTCCACTGCTTTATCAGCTCCTGCACTTCCTGTAAGCCTTCCCTGAAGCTCATCAGAAGCGAGATAGGAAATAGATTTTTTCAGATTTTTGGTATCTACGTATTCGGCGGTATCGGCATCAACCCAATCGGCTACGAAAACATTGGTTTCATGAGCCTTTCCGGCATTTCTGTTACTGGAAAAAACGAGTTTCTTACCGTCCGGAGAAAACATCGGAAAAGCGTTGAATTCACTTTCGTAAGTAATCTGTTTCAGGTTCGTTCCGTCCACATCAATGGAATAAATCTGGAAATCATATCCTCTTGTGGAATGATGATTGGATGAAAACACAATTTTCTTGTCGGACGGATGAAAATACGGCGACCAGTTGGCTTTTCCCAAATTGGTAATCTGCTTTAAATCCGAACCGTCGATATTCATGGTGTAGATTTCCATTTCGGTCGGGGCTACAAGATTTTCGGCAAGAAGTTCTTTATATTCTTTAATCTGAGCTTCGGTTTTCGGTCTTGAGGAACGGAATACCAGCTTTTTGGAATCGTGTGAGAAGAACGCTCCGCCGTCGTAACCCAGACCGAACGTAAGCTGTTTCAGGTTTTTTCCGTCAATATCCATTCTCCAGAGTTCCAAATCTCCGCTTCTCATGGAAGTAAAAACAATATATTTTCCGTTAGGAGAAACTACAGCTTCGGCATCATATCCCGGATTATCGGTAAGTTGTTTTACAATATTTCCGTTAAGGTCGGCAATGAAAATATCAAATTCCTGATAAATCGGCCAGAGGTATTTTCCGTCTTTTCTCGGTTCGGGTTTTGGCGGACAGTCAGGATTTCCTTTGTGCGTGGAAGCGTACAGAATATGTTTTCCGTCCGGCATGAAGAAAGAACAGGTGGTTCTTCCCTGCCCTGTGGAAATCAGTTTCAGGTCGGAAGTTGCGTATTTTTCTTTATTCAGATTGAGAAGATATATCTGGTCACATTGCGCTCCGATAGCAGGATTGGTAACCTGCATGGTCAGCGATTTGCTGTCCGGCGAAAAATAGGCCTCCGCATTATCTCCTCCAAAAGTAAGTTTGGTAATGTTTTTCAGGTTATTTTCCTGCGCAAAAGCAACAGCAGACAATCCTAAAATACTGATTGTTAGAAATTTATTAAAAATCATTATTAAAAAATTTTAGCTCCAAAGATAGCCAAAACCATTCATTACTTAAAATGTTTCCAAATAAAAAACCGGAATTGCACCGGTTTTGAATATGATATATATCAGTTTTAGAATGGATAACCAATCGCAAAATTGATAACAGGCTTAAGCGGTTGCCATTTGTTGATTACCCAACGTTCGCCTACCGGGCGGTTCGGGTCGTGAACTTTGTAAGCGGCATCCAGACGAACGGTAAGGAAACTCATATTCATCCTTATGCCTAATCCTGTACCAACTCCCATTTGCTTAATAAAGCGGTCGAATTTGAATTGGTCTCCATACCCGTTGTCTTTCAAACTCCAGATATTTCCGGCATCTACGAAAAGTGCTCCTTCAAACATATCGTTAAACGGCTGGCGGTATTCTATATTGGTGGTGAGCTTCACGTTATCCATGATGTAGGCTCTCACTTTTGCATCAATCTGAGTATCGGCAGGCCCTAATCCTCCGAAAACCCTCCACGCACGGATGTCGTTGGAACCGCCGTTGAAATAGGAACGGATAAACGGCATCGCCTGCGAGTTTCCGTAAGGAATTCCGACCCCGATGAACTGCCGCAGTACGAGAACATGCTTGCTACTTGTAAATGAAATGTATTTCCGGATATCAAAATCGAATTTTACAAACTGGGAATACGGAATCCCAAACATGGTTTTTGATTTTCCTGTTGTAAGTCCTTCATTCTCTTTTTTACTCATAAATCCGATAAGATTTCCTGCCATCTCAAATTTTGCATTGAAATAGAACGGATTTTTATAATCCTTTTTTCCGATTTCGCTATAGCTGAAGTTGTAAATCATCGAGGTAATGAGTACATCCTGAGTCTGCCTGTCTTTATTGATTAAGGACTGAAGAAAAGAGTTGTAAAGCTCTTTATTCTGCTGGCTGGAATTATTGAAATTCGTTACAAAATCTTCATCTTTCAAAATAATGGAGGATACGTCATCAAAAGAAATCACATTATTTTCAAAATCCTGCTGAACATTGGGATTGACTAAAAAATACTGCTCATGCAAACTCCTTACTACATCCCTTTCTCCCACAAAATAATCGTAATATTTTTCCTTATTTCTCGTTAAGCTGAACTGTGTATTTAAAACCGTAAGCCTATGGGTAACAATATCGTTGGCATTCGCCTGATAATTAAGTCCGGCATTGAACCCGATTCTTCCCAAACCGATATTATCCTGAATAGAAGCTCCCAAAACGATGGACGAAATCGGAGAATACCGTTTGGGAATCACTTTGTAATATTTAAACGGCAGCAGCAGTTTCGGAAAGCTGAGCGTAGTCTGTGCGGAAACTTCATACGCCAAGATTCTCTTATCGGTATTTTTTGGGTTTTTTACCGAACCGAAAGTTCCTGAAAGCGAAGTGATAAGGTTTTCCGCACCGCCGAACACATTCCTTGTCGTCAAATCCACAGACGGTGATATACCGAAATTCAGGATTTCGGAATAATTGATATCTGTCGCTACCCGGAAATTGTATTTGTCCAAAGGTGAAAGAAAGTACGTAACATCGAGAATACTGTCTGAACCTTTTCTGAGCTGTTCTTTGTAATTCAGCGTACTGAAATTGTTCATGGAAGCAAAATTCCTTTTCGTGAGGTCAAGGTCTCTCTGGTTGTAAACATTTCCCGGTCTTAAAACTACCGGTCGCCAGAGTGCCATGGTTTTGTAACGCTCATCCGTTTTATAAATATTGATTCTAATCAGTGAATCTTTGTAAGCATTCGCAGAATCCGCCAGCTTATTTACTACAAAAACTCTTACATTGCCAATCGTCGTTTTTTTGTAAGGTGTATTGAGAGAATCTTTTTTAATTTCCAACGTCAGCGGAACTTTTTTACGGCTCTGAAGCGTATCGGCAACAAAAGAAATTTCTTCTCCCGATGCATTAAATGAGTAATATCCTTTTTCCTTTACATTTTCCGTAATCCTCCTCACCTCTTTTTCAAGATTGGTCTGGTCGAGAACGGCATTGTTTTTTACAATACTTTTTTGCAGGGATTGGGTATAAATGTCTTTAATGGCAAGGTCAGGAATATCGTAATAATATCCGTCGATATGTGTAGCATCTTTCGGATTAATGGTATAGATTACTTCCGCTTTTTTCCGTGCAGAATCCAGCTTGTGGCGATAGTCCGTTTCGGCATCCCAATAGCCCCGATACACCAAAAATTTCCTTATGGAATTTGAACTTGTTTCCGTTTTATTCTGGTCGAGAATCACGGGAGCTTGCCCCAAAGTCTGCATGAACCGCTCGTAAGCGAGGCTTTTTCCCACAAGTTCCGGTTTATTGTATTTCAGAAAAAGAGAATCTCTCAGTTTCTGATTCCTGACTTCATTCGGATACGTGCTGTATTCCGCTAAAATAGAATCGTATTTCGGATTCGTTGCATTGTACATCCAAAGACTGAACGGGATTACATACAGCAACTTTTTATTAGGTTTCTGGCTTACATAAGACGGAATTTCGTCCGCAAAAAGTTTTTCTCCCTCAAATTCGTAGCTGTTTTTCGTCAGCAAAAACTCTCCGTCAGGCACTTTTCTGGTGGTGCTGCACGCATACAGCACAGCCAAAGAGGTTGCGAAAAAGAAAAATAAGTAATACTTTTGAAGATATTTCTTGATATGCTTACCGCTCATACAATCAAAGTTTTAACGTCTCTCGACAAAAAAAAATTCAGACAAAAATACAATTTGTTTTTGGTGGAAGGTAATAAAATTATAAAAGAACTTCCTAATTCTAACTTCAAAATCAAGGAAATATTTTCCATAAACCCGGAATCACTTGATTTGTCGGGAGTTCCTGCCACGAAAATTTCCGATTCCGAACTGAAAAAAATAAGTTTTCTCCAGCATCCGAAAGATTCTGTTGCCGTTTGCGAACTCCACGAAAGTACGATTTTAAAAGAGATTCCGCGACAGATTGTTCTGGACGGGATTCAGGACCCGGGAAATTTCGGAACGATTGTCCGTCTTGCGGACTGGTTCGGAATCGAGCAGATTGTATGCAGTGAAGATACGGTGGATTTTTACAATCCTAAAGTGATTCAGGCAACCATGGGTTCTTTCCTCAGGGTAAATATCGTGTATACCGACCTTACGGAATTTCTTAAATATTCTGCCAATGAAAATATCGGTACGGATATGGACGGCGAGAATCTCTTCAGCTATGAATTCCCCGAAAAATTCAATCTGATTTTAGGAAATGAAGGCAACGGAATACGTCCTGAGACGGAAAAACTGCTCAATTCCATTATCACCATTCCTCGTTTCGGAAATAAACAAATGACGGAAAGCCTGAATGTTTCGATGGCGACAGGGATTATTCTGGGGCAGGTTTTTTCGAGGGAATAAGTTTAAATGGTTCTTCGACAAAAACTGTGGATTTTAAAATTAACATTTATCTATAAATTCTCAATTCCTGTTCTTTTGTCTTGAAACAAAAGAACCAAAAGTTCAAGACTTGGAAACTCGGCTAAAATTTTAAA
>JASGDB010000090.1:0-24448 GCA_049841315.1 Bergeyella sp.
AAACGCAATGGTCGCAAAGTTTTTTTTACATTATTGAAAATATTTTTCGTCCGCAAAGACTGAACTACGTTCGTAAACTTTCAGTTTATGTTCAGCGAATGTTGACTGTTTTTTTTGCTGAGTGAAACGCCTTTGCGAACCTTATCACAGTTTGTCTGTTTATAAATTCTTTGCGAACTTTGCGTTTGGAATTTTAATGCGTTTAGTCTACTTCCGACTTCGGACTTCCGTCTTCCGACATTTTTTTCACTATCTTTGCAATCCTCAAAAATCAACAATGAAATACGCTCAGAATATCCTCGAAACCATAGGAAATACGCCATTAGTAAAGCTCAACAAAGTATTGGGAGAAGATTTTCCTGCTTTGGTTCTGGCAAAAGTAGAAACTTTCAATCCGGGAAATTCCGTGAAAGACCGAATGGCACTGAAAATGATTGAAGACGCTGAAAAAGACGGAAGACTGAAACCGGGCGGAACAATTATCGAAGGAACTTCCGGAAATACGGGAATGGGACTGGCTTTGGCTGCGATTATCAAAGGATATAAGTGTATTTTTGTTACAAATTCAAAACAATCAAAGGAAAAATGTGATATTTTGCGAGCAGTAGGGGCAGAAGTAATCGTTTGTCCGACCGATGTGAAGCCGACTGACCCTCGTTCCTATTATTCCACCGCAAAAAGATTGACGCAGGAAACGGAAAACGCTTGGTACGTCAATCAATACGATAATCTTTCCAACAGGCAGGCGCATTATGAACAAACCGCACCCGAAATTTGGGAACAAACTGAAGGAAAACTTACACATTTCGTTGCCGGAGCCGGAACAGGCGGAACGATTACAGGCTGCGGAACATTTTTCAAAGAGAAAAATCCTGATATAAAAGTGATTGGTGTGGATACGTATGGTTCTATTTTAAAGGAGTTCCACGAAACGGGTGAACTGCATTACGACCATGCTTACACCTACATTACGGAAGGAATCGGGGAAGACATCATTCCTGAAAATTACGATATGTCGGTGATTGACCATTTTGAAAAAGTAACGGATAAAGACGGTGCAGTTTATGCGAGAAAATTAGCCAAAGAAGAAGGGATTTTCTGCGGATATTCCGCCGGAAGTGCGATGTCTGCGCTTGTTCAGATGAAAGACCAGTTCACGAAAGATGATGTGATTGTGGTTTTGCTTCACGACCACGGAAGCCGTTATGTAGGGAAAATCTATAATGATGAATGGATGAAGGAAATGGGGTGGTTGTAAAATATTATTATCGGAATCATTAAACCGAAAATTTCAGAAAAAAACACAACAAAAATGGGTGCCCGAAAAGTCGGACACCCATTTTCCATTTTATGAAGAAATTTGTGTTTAACTATTAAAATTTGAAATTCAGACCAACCTGAAAAGTATTGTTTCTGTTTTTAGCATCATCATCTGCATCAGAATTTTCTTTCGTAAAATCTGTAAAACCGGCAACATATCTTGCAGAAAGTCCTACATTTTTAGTGAAGTTAAATCCTGCTCCCAAACCAACTCCGAAGTTAAAGCTGTTTAGATTATCTTTTTTGTAAATTTCATTACCAACAGCTTCTACCAAAGCGTTGTCAGATTTTACTTTTGAATTTACCAGAAATCCGAATTCAGGTCCTGCCTCCAGATAAAATTCAGGAACCAAATTGTACTGAAACATTACAGGAACTGAAATATAATCGAGATTCAATGTAGCAGAATCTTCGTCTTCCGTAAATTTTGCTCCCAAATTGTTGTACAAAACTTCCGGCTGCAAGCTGAAACTTTCGGCAAGCGGAAGATTTACAAATGCACCTGCATAATAACCTACTTTGGATTTTTGATTAAGGTCTGTATCATCCGAAATCGTAGATAAATTCATACCGCCTTTAATACCGAATGATTGTGCAAATGTTAATGAACTTGCGGCAATCGCCATTCCTAAAAATAACTTTTTCATAATTTTTAATTTTAGTTCTTATTAATTTTATTTTTTTCCGCTTTGTGCGACGGGGTGTTACTTTCAAATTAAATGCCAAACTTGTTTTGATAAAGTATAAATCATATATTTTTCTAAACGTATGTTTAATACTAATATGTCGTAAATTACTATAAAACAAAGTGTTAAGATTAAATATAAAACAAGATTTTTTTTAAAAATTTATTTTTAAAGAAATGAAAAAACTGTTTTTTCAAACCGGATTTTTCAAAACAACTGACAGAAATGCCGCAAAAATTGATATTCTTTCTCAAAGTTTCCGGTAATAATCAAGAGCCGAAATAATGCTGTTTTCCGAAGCGGGAAAATCATAACGACAGCTTCCTATTCCGTCGATTAACGAGAAATTGATGTTTCCCGAAGCATTCTTTTTGTCATTTTTCATCAAAGAAAGAATGTCCTCATCACCAAACGCCTGAATGGAATGATACGGATAAAATTTCCCTAAATTCAGAATAATATTTCCAGCCGTTCCCTCCGTAATCAGATTTTCCAGAAAAGCAATCCTCGTTTCCGCAATCATTCCCAAAGCCACGCACTCGCCGTGAGGAACAACTTTCCCCGATTTCAGAAAAAGACTTTCCACAGCATGTCCGATTGTATGCCCGAAATTCAAAATTTTGCGGATATTTTGTTCTTTGAAATCCTGTTCAACCACATTTTGCTTAATCTGCATCGACTTTTCGATAAAAGGAGCAACGCTATCCGCATTGAGGTCTGTAATAGAAATCAGGTCTTCCCAATGTTCCCGGTCAGCAATCAGTCCGTGTTTCAACATTTCGGCAAAACCGCTTATGAGCTCGGTAAAAGGAAGCGTTTCCAAAAAAGAAGGATACACGAAAATTTGTTCAGGAAGGGCAAAAGTTCCGACAATATTTTTCAGAAACTGGTGGTCGATTCCCGTTTTTCCGCCTATTGATGCATCGCACATTCCCAAAAGCGTGGTCGGCATGTTGATAAAACGGATACCTCGTTTATACGTGGAAGCCACAAAACCTCCCATATCGGTTATCACGCCGCCGCCGACATTGACGAGCAGGGTTTTCCGGTCAGCTTCAAATTCGCTGAAGATTTCCCATAGCTGTGTGGCGGTTTCTATGGATTTCAGTTCTTCTCCCGGTTCGATTTCAATGATTTCAACGGGAATTTCCGTTTCAAGATTGGCAAGCAGATGCGGAGCACAGTATTCATGCGTGTTTTCATCACACAGAATTAAAATTTTGCTCGGAGGATTCTGGCGGATATAGTCGTTAAGCTGAGAGAAATCGTCGTTGAGTATCGTAATCATTGAAATGAATTTTCATACAAAATTAAACTTAAAATTTGTTTGAGCAATGTTGCAGGATTATTACCTTTGTGAAAATCAATATATACGAAAAAAATAATGTCTGTTTTTAATGATACAAAGCTGGCTTTTGCCGATAAATCCACACGCCAGCTCGAAAAAGCAAAGTGGATGTTCAGAATGATTCAGTATCCGTGGCTTACCGGAACAGGGATTAAAGCCCTGAATTTTTCCATTCACAATAACTTTCCGTTCGTAACTGATATTGTAAAAAACACGCTTTTTGAACAGTTTTGCGGAGGAGAAAGCCGTGAACAGAGCATGGAAGTCGTGAAAAAAATGTTCAAACACCACATCGGAAGCATTTTCGATTATGCGATTGAGGGAAAAGAGGAGGAAGCGACTTTTGACCACACTTTCGAGGAAATCAAACAAAACATCAAATTTGCGGAGGGAAATCCTGCAATTCCGTTTGTGGTTTTCAAGCCGACAGGTTTCGGAAGGCTCAACCTTTATGCGGAAGTTCAGAGAGGAAAGGAACTCACTTCAAGCGAAAAAGAAGAATGGGAAAAAGTATGCCGACGATACGAAGAAGTCTGCCGTTTTGCTCATGAAAAAAACGTAATCCTCATGGTGGATGCAGAAGAAACATGGATACAGTCTGCCGTGGATAACTTAGTAAATTCCATGATGGAAAAATACAACAAAGAAAAACCGATTGTCTGGAATACCGTTCAGATGTACCGTACCGGAAGACTGGAATATCTTCAGGAAGACCTGAAAAGAGCAACGGAAAAGAACTATTATCTCGGTTACAAGTTTGTTCGCGGTGCATACATGGAAAAAGAACGCGAAAGAGCGTCTCAAATGGGGTATCCCGACCCGATTCAGCCAAATAAACAGGCATCGGATGACAATTACAACGCTGCCATAGATTTTGTGATGAATCACCTCGACAGGATTTCCGCCTTTTTCGGAACGCACAACGAAAAATCAACGGAGCTGGTAATGGACAAAATGAAAGCTCAGAATCTCGCGAATGATTCCGATAAAATACATTTCGGACAGTTGTATGGAATGAGCGACAATATCACCTATTATCTCGGCGACAAAAAATACAATACCTGCAAATATCTTCCGTACGGCCCTGTGAAAGATGTAGTTCCTTATTTAACGAGGAGAGCGGAGGAAAATACTTCGGTTGCCGGACAAACGGGACGGGAACTTAGTCTTATTAAAAAAGAGTTGGAAAGGAGAAAAAACGTAAATTCGTAATATAATTTGCAGAAAATAAAAAAATGGAAGCATCAATCATCATAACACCAAAAAACAGGCGCAAATGGATATTGATTTTTATAAAAAATCGGAAAATTTGATTTTGCTGAAATTTTTTTAACTAATTTTAAATAAACAATTCAGAAATGAAAAATATTACATCGGCAATACTCATTGCCACACTTTTTCTTAATTCCTGTTCCAAAACAGAGAAATCAGCTACTGAAAATCAGACTACTATGAACGTAAACGACCCTGCGCTTGCCAACAATCCATTCATGAAGAAAAGCACGTTGCAATATGAAGCTCCGGAATTTGACAAAATCAAAGTCGAACATTTCAAGCCTGCTTTTATGTACGGATTGCAACAACATGAAAAGGAAATTGATTCCATTGCCAATAATAAGGACGCCGCCACTTTTGAAAATACACTGGTTGCTTTGGAAAAAAGCGGAGAAGTACTGAAACGTGCACAAATTGTTTTTTATAACCTCACGAGTTCCAATACTAATCCGGATTTGCAGGCATTGGAAGAAGAATACGCTCCAATTTTCGCAGCACATTCCGATAAAATGTATCTGAACGAAAGCCTTTACAAAAGAATAAAATCCGTTAGTTCTGAAGGTTTGGATGCCGAAGACAAAAGGCTTTTGGAATATTACATCCAGAATTTTGAAATTGCGGGAGCGGCACTTTCAGCAGACAAAAAAGAAGAACTTAAAAAAGTAAATCAGGAGCTGGCAAGTCTTTCCACTCAATTTTCCAGCAAACTTTTAGAAGCGAGAAAGCAAGGTGCATTAGTAGTTTCCGATGTTAAACTTTTGGACGGACTTTCCGCCGATGATATTGAAGCCGCAAAAACCGATGCCAAAAATGCGGGACAGGACGGAAAATATCTTCTCGCCCTGCAAAACACCACTCAGCAGCCGGCTCTTCAGAATCTTAAAAACCGTGATACGAGAGAAAAACTATTCAAAGCATCATGGACAAGAGCAGAGAAAAACGATGCCAATGACACCCGTTCTATCATTGAAAAAATGGCAAAAGCCAGACTGAAAAAAGCTCAGATTTTAGGTAAAAAAAGTTTCGCAGAATGGAAACTGCAAGACCAGATGGCAAAAACTCCCGAAGCTGCCATGAGCCTGATGAAGCAGTTGGCAAAACCTGCTGTGGAAACCGCAAAAAGGGAGGAAGCGGAAATCCAGAAATTGATTGATGCACAAAAAGGCGGTTTCAAAGCAGAACCGTGGGACTGGAATTTTTATGCTGAACAGGTAAGAAAAGCCAAATACGACCTCGATGAAAACCAGATTAAACCTTATTTTGAAGTAACTACCGTTTTGGAAAAAGGAGTATTCTATGCTGCCGAAAAATTCTACGGAATTACCTTCAAAAAAAGAACCGACCTTCCTGTTTATCACCCTGATGTAGTGGTGTACGAAGTTTTTGACCACGACGGAACTTCGCTTGCGCTGTACTATCTCGATTTCTACACCAGAGATTCCAAAAGTGGCGGAGCGTGGATGAGCAACTTCGTGGAACAGTCATATCTTTTAGGAACAAAACCTGTTATCGTGAATTGCTATAATTATCAGAAACCCGCGCCGGGAAAACCTTCGCTTATCAGTTTTGACGATGTGGAAACCATGTTCCATGAGTTCGGACATTCCATTCACGGGATTTTTGCGAGCCAGAAATATCCTTCGCTTTCCGGAACGAATGTTCCGAGAGATTTCGTGGAATTTCCTTCGCAAATTAACGAGCATTTTGCTTTAGTTCCTGAAATCATGAAGAATTATGCCGTTCATTATCAGACCAAGCAGCCGATTCCCCATGAATTGGTGGAAAAAATCAAAAAAGCCGATACATTCAATCAGGGTTATATGACAACCGAGCTCGTTTCCGCAGCCATGACCGATATGGAATGGCACACCGTAACGAGCGAAAGCCAGCTGAAACCCGTCCTCGATTTTGAAAAAGAAATGCTTGCCAAAAACGGATTTACTTTAAAAGCAGTCCCTCCGAGATACCATGCTCCGTATTTTGCGCATATTTGGGGTGGCGGTTATTCAGCCGGATATTATGCGTATATCTGGTCTGAAACCATGGACCAAGACGCGTGGAAGTGGATTATGGACAACGGCGGTGCAACGAGAGCGAACGGAGACCGTTTCCGTAAACAGATTCTTTCCGTTGGAAATTCCGTGGACCTCAATCAGGCGTATCGTGATTTTACGGGAAGAACTCCTGATATTAAACCGCTTTTGCAGAGCAGAGGCTTTGTAGAGTAATTATCAGATGATACATATACAAAACGGCAGAAAATTTTTTCTGCCGTTTTTTTTGGATACCCATGAGTGTGCATATATTTTAAAAACACAAAGATTACCAGCTTAATACTTTTGTTCAGCGATTGTTGTTTTTGCCCGAAACTCAATAGCGACAGTACAAGAAAAACAGGGATTAGACTTTTTTTCATAGTTTGATGATGTGTAATTGATGTAAGTATCGGAATTATTTTCCCGCCTGCAATTTCAGATAACGATAAGTTTCAATCTGCGAGCGGTAAGGTTTTTCTTTGTTCCGGACGTATTTGTTTTTCAGTTTGTTGTCGAGGATTCTTGCTTTTATATTGTCTTTTAATTGAATTTCGAGAATGTCTTTTAATTCTTTTTTCAAGTTTTTCTGCGTGATTTTCACGGCGGCTTCGATTCTGTAATCGAGGTTTCGAGTCATCCAGTCGGCAGAGGAAATGTACATATCTTCCGATCCTTTGTTGTAAAAATACATTACCCGTGCATGCTCCAGATATTCGTCCACAATGGAAATGGCATACAGCGGTTTTTTGAATTTCTTCTGATTGGCGGCACAATAAATTCCGCGCACGATAAGTTTGATATCCACTCCGGCTTCGGCGGCTTCATACAGTTTCTGGATGAGCTCTCGGTCGCTGAGGGAATTTATTTTCACGATGATTTTCGCTTTCCGTCCGGCTTTGGCTTCTTCAATTTCGCGGTCGATGTGCTGCGTGATTTTTTCTCTCATAAATTGCGGGCATACCATGAGTTTTTTGCAGGTTTTCAGAACCGAAACCGGGTCGGATTTAGGTTTGTTGAGCACCTGAAATACTTTGTTAATATCTGCCATTACGCTTCTGTCGGAAGTGAAAAGCAAATGGTCTCCGTATAATTTTGCGGTTTTTTCATTGAAGTTTCCGGTGCTTACGAAACCGTACTGAACCGTTTTTCCGTTCATTCTTTTTTTGATGACACAGAGTTTGGCGTGAACTTTTCTGTTCGGGATTCCGGTCAGCACTTTTACGCCTTCTTCTTCCAGCCGTTCTTTCCATTTCAGATTGGCTTCTTCATCGAAACGGGCGCGGAGTTCTATCATCACGGTAACTTCCTTTCCGTTTCTCACAGCGTTGATGAGCGCATTGATGATTTTGGAATTGCCCGCCAGCCTGTAAGCGGTAATCTGAATGGATTTTACATCGGGATCCATGGCGCTTTCCCGCAACAAATCTATGACAGGGCGATAATTGTGGTAAGGAAATGTGAGTAAAATATCTTCTTTTAAAATGGTTTCCGTAATCCTGTGGTCGTTCGGGAAAGCCGGATGATTGAAAGAAGTTCTTTCCGCCGGTTTTTTATATCCCTGAAAAACATCAGGAAAGTCCATGAAATGGCGGAAATTGTGAATTTTCCCTCCCGGAATGATGCTGTCTTTTTTGGTAAGATTCAGTTTTTTTATTAAAAATTCCAAAAGAGCCTTATCCATATCACGATCGAAGACGAAACGGGTCGGTTTTCCTTTTCTCCGGCTTTTGATTCCTTTTTCGATTTTTTCAGCAAGGTTGGTGCGGATGTCATTGTCAATATCGAATTCCGCATCTTTGGTTACTTTAAAAGCGTGAGCTTCAAATTCATCATACCCGAAATAGCTGAAAATTTCCGGAAGCATGAACGTAACTACGTCTTCCAGAAGCATTACGTTTTTTTCATCACGTTCGGAAGGAAGCATGACGAATCTTCCCACAAATCGTGTCGGCAGTTCGATAATTGCAAAACTGCTTTGGTACTGCCATTCTTTTCTGCGCATGGCAACTCCCAGATAAAGGCTTTTATCGCGGAGATACGGCATAGACTTGTTTTCGTGCAGGAGAATCGGGATGATGTTGGCTTCCACAACTTCGTCAAAATATTCTTTTACGAAAGTTTTTTGTTTTGCCGTAAGGTTTTTGGCGGTTTTGATAAACACTTTCTGTTCCGCCATTTCTTCCTGAATGATTTTCCACGTTTTGTTGAAATCTTCCTGCTGCTGAATCACAATATCGTTGATTTTCGCCAGAATTTTGGATGGTGGCTGGTAGAACGATTCGGAAATAATTTTATTTTTAAAATCCATGGCACGCTTCAGTCCTGCGACACGCACACGGAAAAATTCATCAAGATTATTGGAAAAAATCCCTAAAAAACGGATTCTCAAAGATAAAGGTACAGTAGTGTCCATCGCTTCCTGCATAACACGCTCGTTAAACGAAAGCCAGGTAATATCCCGCGGATTGAATTCTTGTGACATAAATATTTTTGTCGGTTATCAAAAGTACGAATATAAGGACAATTTTAAGATTAATTTAGTTTTAAATTTTCGGGAATATGTCAATTTGTCATAAATTAACCGATGGTATAAAATTGGAGAATGTTTGATTGTAAAAATTAAATTTTAAACAAAATAAAAAATAATAAAATGAGTAAAATAATTGGAATCGACTTAGGAACAACCAACTCTTGCGTTGCCGTAATGGAGGGAAAAGACCCTGTTGTAATTCCTAACGCAGAAGGTAAAAGAACAACTCCGTCCATCGTGGCTTTCACGGAAGACGGCGAAAGAAAAGTAGGAGACCCGGCAAAAAGACAAGCCGTAACCAATCCTACAAAAACGGTATATTCTATCAAAAGATTTATCGGAACGCACTTCAAAGATGACGGAAGCGAAATCGCAAGAGTGCCTTACGAAGTGGTAAAAGGACCAAACGACACCGTAAAAGTAAAAATCGACGACAGAGAATACACACCGCAGGAAATCTCCGCAATGATTCTTCAAAAAATGAAAAAAACAGCGGAAGATTATCTCGGTCAGGAAGTTACAAGAGCGGTAATTACCGTTCCGGCTTACTTCAACGATGCACAAAGACAAGCCACCAAAGAAGCGGGAGAAATCGCCGGTCTGAAAGTGGAAAGAATCATCAACGAACCGACTGCCGCAGCTCTCGCTTACGGATTGGACAAAAATCACAAAGACCAGAAAATTGCCGTTTACGATTTGGGAGGCGGAACTTTCGATATTTCGATTTTGGATTTGGGCGACGGCGTTTTTGAAGTGTTGTCAACGAATGGCGACACGCATTTAGGAGGAGATGATTTTGACGATGTGATTATCAACTGGATGGCTGATGAATTTAAAGCAGAAGAAGGTGTTGATTTGAAAGCCGATGCAATCGCACTTCAAAGATTGAAAGAAGCGGCAGAAAAAGCAAAAATCGAATTGTCTTCTTCTCCACAAACGGAAATTAACCTGCCTTACATCACGGCAACTGCTTCCGGACCGAAACACTTGGTTAAAACTTTAACAAAAGCCAAATTCGAGCAGTTATCCGCCGATTTGGTAAGACGTTCGATGGAACCTTGCAAAAAAGCGTTGTCCGATGCAGGTTTATCCACTTCCGATATTGATGAGGTAATTTTGGTGGGAGGTTCTACCAGAATCCCGATTATTCAGGAAGAGGTAGAAAAATTCTTCGGAAAAAAACCTTCAAAAGGCGTAAATCCCGATGAAGTTGTTGCGGTAGGAGCAGCAATTCAAGGAGGCGTTCTGACAGGCGATGTGAAAGATGTTTTGCTTTTGGACGTAACGCCGCTTTCTTTGGGAATTGAAACAATGGGAAGTGTTTTCACGAAATTAATTGAAGCGAACACGACCATTCCGACCAAAAAATCCGAAATTTTCTCAACAGCAAGTGATAATCAACCTGCCGTTTCCATCAGAGTCGGACAAGGAGAAAGACCGATGTTTAATGACAACAAGGAAATCGGAAGATTTGATTTGACCGATATTCCGCCTGCTCCGAGAGGTGTTCCGCAAATCGAAGTAACTTTCGATATTGATGCGAACGGAATTTTGAGCGTTTCTGCGAAAGACAAAGGAACAGGAAAAGAACAGTCGATTAAAATCCAAGCAAGTTCCGGACTTTCCGATGCGGAAATCGAAAGAATGAAAAAAGAAGCCGAAGAAAATGCCGCTGCCGATGCGAAAAGAAAAGAAGAAGCAGAAGTTTTCAACAAAGCCGACGGATTGATTTTCCAAACGGAAAAACAACTGAAAGAATTTGGAGAAAAACTTTCCACAGACAAAAAAGCAGGTATCGAAACTGCCGTAGCAGAACTGAAAACCGCTTTTGAAGCCAAAGATTTGGAAGCAACAAAATCCAAAACCGAAGCCTTAGACGCAGCGTGGATGGCTGCTTCCGAAGAACTCTACAAAGCAACCCAAGAAGCGCAACCGCAACCCGAAACCGCCGATGCAACCGCAGGCGATAATGTGCAGGATGCGGATTTTGAGGAAGTGAAATAATGATGATTAGTATTGATTAATATAAATTGACAAATCGCTGTAAATGTAGTGTTTACAGCGATTTTTTTATGCAAATTCAGAGCATAAAAAAAACAAACATTCTCTTAAATGATAAATTTCATAAACTTTTTTATTTTCTCCAAATCCTTATTCCCTGCTTCAATTTCAAATTTAGAATTAATATCGAGGGCAAATGGTTTTTGGTTTATCGTTTTTAGTTTTTTGATGCTTTCCTCCGAAATTCCGCCACTCAAAAAATAAGGAAAGTGAATTTCTATTTCGTTGAGAATATTCCAATCAAAGGTTTTTCCTGTTCCGCCAAACGCTTTGGAATCGGTGTCAAAGAGCAAATTTGAGATTTGAGATTTAAAATTTGAAATTTTGTCAATCTGACATCTGACATCCGACATCTGACATCCGACTCTAATTACTTTAATAATCTTAATCGTATCCATTAATCTGTATTTCAGTTCAGAGATAAAATCTTCGTCTTCATCGCCGTGTAACTGAACGTATTGAATGTCCGTTTTTTCGATAATATCAATCACTTTTTCCAAATCTTCATTCACAAAAACGCCGACTTTTCCGTGATGTTTGATGTTTTCAATCTGTTTGAAAGTCAAATGATTCAGAACGTATCTCGGCGATTTTTCATAGAAAATAAATCCCAAAAAATCCACGCCCAAATCCGTTAATTCCTGAATTTGGTTGAGTTTTGTGAGTCCGCAGACTTTTAGTTTTGGTTGATGGTTGTCGGTTGATGGTTGTCGGTTTTGAGATTCCATTTTTAAATATATTGTGATGCTTTATTTTAACGCAAAGTTCGCAAAGAAAATTTTAACCAACTTCAAACTATAAAGGTTCGCAAAGACGCTAACGCTCATCAAAGACTTTGCGTTCTTCCGCTAAGTTTTACGCCTTTGCGAACTTAAAAGCATAATATTTGCAAAAAATTCTTTGCGCTCTTTGCGTTTAAAAAATAAGCATTTATCATTCAATTATTACATTTACTACAAATTCAGCAAATATAGTATTAGCGTATTTCTCCCCTTTGGGGGGAAGGGGGCTTCTCATAAAATATTCCCCCATCAGAAATCCGTCAAATCCTTTTTCTCTGAGGAATTTGTAATCTTCTTCGCTGTAAATTCCGCTTTCGGCAACGGATAAAATATTGTTCGGAAGCCGGTTTTTCAAATCTACGGAATGCTGCAAATCTACTTTAAAATCTTTCAAATTTCTATTATTAATTCCCACAAAATCAACGTTTTTGTTGATATGTTTCAGTTCTTCTTCGGTGTGGATTTCCAGCAAAACTTCCAGATTTAATTGATGAGCCAATTCCGTAAATTCCAAAACTTGGGTTGTAGAAAGACAAGCTGCAATCAGCAGAATAACGTCTGCTCCAATTGATTTTGCTTCGTAAAACTGGTATTCATCAATCATAAAATCTTTCCTCAAAATGGGAATATTAATGTATTTTCTTACGTTTAAAATATCATCAAAATTTCCCCCGAAAAATTCCGAATCCGTCAAAATTGAAATTCCACTCGCTCCAAATTTTTCATATTCCGAAACGACTTCCAAAGGCGAAATTTTATCATTGATAATGCCTTTGCTCGGCGATTTTCTTTTAAATTCGGCGATGATTCCGCTTTTGGATTTCAGGGTTTGTTTTAACGATAAAATTTCCCGCCCGAAAAATTCCGAATCTTTCAGTTGGGAAACGGAAATTTTGGATTTTGCCTGTGCAATTTCCTGTTTTTTGTGTTCAACGATTTTATCAAGTATTGTCATTTTTCTATTTTAAATCCTTGAAGGTTTTCAAAACCTTCAAGGATTGGTTAATCAATAATTCTTTTCAAACAATCCAACGCTTTTCCGCTTTCCAGACTTTCTTTCGCCAATTCCAGACAATCGCTGTAACTGCCGTATTTTCGTGTGTTTTCCAATGCAATTGCAGCATTGGCGAGAACGACGGAATTTTGTTCCTGCGTTCCGTTTCCTTGCAGAATTTTGAGGAATAATTTTGAGGCTTCTTCTTTGGTGTTTCCCCCGAAAATGCTTTCAGGACTGATGTTTTTAAATCCTAAATCTTCTGCGGAATAGATTTTTTCGCCACTTTTGCTGAAAATTTTGGTGTCGCCTGTCAGGGAAATTTCATCGTAACCGTCCAAAGCGTGAACCAGCATAAACTCGCCTTTCTGCTTCTGCAAAAGATATTGATACACTCTCGCAATCTCCAAATTCGCAACGCCAATCATCGAAAAATCCGGCTGAACGGGATTGACCAAAGGTCCTAAAAGATTAAAAAACGTCTTCAAACCCAACTGTTTACGAAGCGGCGCAACCGATTTCAACGCAGGATGAAAAAGCGGAGCGTGCAAAAAACAGATATTTCCTTTTTCCAAATCGGCTTTCAAATCTTCGGAATTGTCTTTGAATTGGTAACCCAATTCTTCCAAAACATTGGACGAACCGGAAATGGAAGACGCTCCGTAATTGCCTTGTTTCGCAACTTTTTGCCCAGTTCCGGCAACGATGAAACTCGCCAGAGTGGAGATATTGAACGTATTTTTCCCGTCGCCGCCCGTTCCGACAATGTCCACCAAATCTTTGGTTTCCAAATCAATAGGTTTTGCAAGTTGCAGCAACGCTTCCCGAAAACCTTCGAGTTCTTCCAGCGTAATGCTCCGCATCAAAAAAACCGTGATAAAGGAAATTACTTCGCTTTCGTTGAATTTGTTTTGCGAAATTTCGGTCAGAATGGCTTTGGCTTCGGCTTTCGTCAAAGTTTGGTGGTTGAACAGGTATTGTAGGATTTGTTTCATTTTTTGGTTGTTGGTTGTCGGAAGTTTTTAATATTGTGTTTTAATTTGTATCTGACTTTTTAATTTCGCAAATTACTGCGTTATGGTCGGATATTTTTCTGTCGATTTTGAGCATTTTATTTTTTAGGATTTTATGGTTGATAAAATCATTGTTCATTACGATATGAATGGCACAATCTGCATTTTCTTCTGTTAAAATTTTCAGATTTTCATTTTCAAAAAAGGCTTTTGTTTCTTCAATTACTTTTTTGCCCGGATATTTATAACCGGAAAATGAAATGTTGAAATCTCCCGAAAAACAAATATTTCCTTTCAGATTTTGAATTTCGTTTTTTTGATTTTTCAAATCGTTTTCAAAAAACAAATCTCTTCCCCCGAAACTTCCGATAATGCTTCCGTATAACATCATTTCTTCGTCTTCCGCTTTTATTTTTCCGCAGATTGCCGTGTATTCATCATAGGTTTTTATCGTTTCCGAAAACGGATATTTTGAAAAAATACTTATGCGGTTTTCTTTTTCGCCATACTTTTGTCCGTCGTGAAAATCAGGCAATTTTTTGGAATGAATGCCGGAATATTCCGTTCCGAAATCCAGACAGAGATTGGTTTCCGTCAAAAAAATAATGTCGGGATTTTCCGATAAAATCAATTCTTTGATGAAACCGATTTTTTCTTTCTGATGAATTTTTGGTCGTTCGATATTCCAGCTTAGGATTTTCATATTTGGTTGATTGTTGTTAGTTATCGGTTGTCGGATTTGTGCGTTGTATTTCTATCAACTATCAACCGACAGCTATCAACTATTTTAAAAAATTAATTAAAATATCTTTTCCAAAAGGCGTTAAAATACTTTCAGGATGATACTGAACGGCGTGAACATCGTAGATTTTGTGTTTCAAACTCATAATCATTCCGTTTTTATCAACGCTTGTGATTTCCAATTCTTCGGGGAAATTTTCGGGATTGACCGCCCAAGAATGGTAACGCCCGACTTCCAAAGTTTCGGGAAGATTTTTGAAAATTTTGTGCTCTGCAATTTGTTTGGCTTCGGTTGCAACGCCGTGATAGATTTCGGAAAGATTTATCAGACTTCCGCCAAAGGCTTCTGCAATCGCCTGCTGTCCCAAACAAACCCCGAAAATGGATTTTGTCGGCGCATATTTTTTAATCAAATCCAATAAAATTCCTGCTTCTTCGGGAATTCCGGGACCGGGAGAAAGGATAATTTTATCGTATTGTTCAATGTCTTCCAGAGGAATTTCATCATTACGGAAAACATCTACTTTTTCTCCGATAATTTGCTCAATAATTTGAACAAGATTATAGGTAAAACTGTCGTAGTTATCAAATACTAAAACTTTCATAATATTAATATAACAATTTACCAATCTAACAATGTATCAATGTAAAGATTGTGTTTATTTTTTTAGAGATGTGCTTAATATTTTATAAACTATTTTTGAAATTTCTTGTATTTGTTTTTCCAAACCTTCATTATAAGGATATGATTTGGAATGTTTACACAAATACAGCCAATATTTTGTTTCTTCAATTTCTTTCGCTTCAATTTTTATTTTGTGGATAAAATCATTTTTGCTTGACGGGTTTTGTGCTTCGTGAGAATTTGCTCCAATACTCGTTCCCGAACGTAATAATTGTTTCGCAATTACAAACTTTCTTTTCTCTTCCAACAATTCACAGAATTCAATAATATCTAATGAGAATTGTAATGTTTTTTCAATCAATGGATTGCTTCTGTTTTCAATCATTTTATGGATTTTAAATTATTGTTAAATTATTAGATTGCGGTATTACTACATTGGTAGATTGTTACATTGATAAATTGTTACATTCTTGTTGCTTTAATGATAGCTTTTTTCAAAGCACCTAATTTATTATTCACTTCCTGCAATTCACTTTCTGCATTGGATTTTGCGACAATTCCTGCTCCGGCTTGGTAAAAAAGCGTATTGTTTTTGCTCAAAAAACTGCGAATCATAATCGCCTGATTGCAACTTCCGTCAAAACCAACAAATCCGATACAGCCTGCGTAAAAACTGCGTGAGGTTTTTTCGTGCTGGTCAATCAACTGCATCGCTTTGTATTTCGGAGCACCACTCAAAGTTCCCTGCGGAAAGGTCGTGGCAATCATTTCGTAAGGATTTTGGTTTTCCGAAACATCGGCAACAACTTCCGAAACCATATGAATGACGTGCGAAAAAAAATGGATTTCTTTCAGTTTGGAAACGGTCGTGTTTTTCCCGAAAATGCTCAAATCATTTCTCGCCAAATCCACAAGCATCGTATGTTCGGCGTTTTCTTTCGGGTCTTTTTTGAGTTCTTCGGCGGACTGCAAATCCGATTCCACATTTCCTGTCCGTTTGAAAGTTCCTGCAATCGGGTGGATAATGGCTTTTCCGTTTTTGATAATCAACTGGCTTTCAGGACTTGAACCCATTAATTTGTAATCGCCGTAATCGAAGAAAAATAAATACGGAGACGGATTGATGTTTCTGAGTGCCCGATAAACATTGAATTCGTCGCCCTGAAATTTCTGCTCAAATCTTCGGCTCAACACGAGTTGAAAAACATCGCCTCGGAAACAATGTTTCTTCGCAAATTCCACCGATTCCAAATACGCTTCGTCCGTTAAATTTGAAGTTTCATTTCCCAAAATTTCAAAAGGAAAAACAGGCGCATTTTTCTGATTAATCAAATTTTCGATGACGGAAATTTCGGATTTCAGACCGTCAATTTTGTTCTCAATTAAGAATAATTCGTCGTTGTAATGGTTGATTGCAATCACATATTGATACAATCGGTAACGCAAAAGCGGAATTTTATTTTCCTCTGATTGCGCTTTGAATTTAATATTTTCAAAAAACGGAATCGCATCGTAACTCGTGTATCCGAAAAATCCTTGCGCTTGTTTTCCGATGTCGTGATTGGGTTTTTCGCAGTCAAAATATTTGGAAAATTCCCAAAGCAAATCCGATACTTTTTCGTTTTTCAGACTGATTTTCTTAGGATTTTCCAAAGGAAATTTCAGTTCGGCTTCTTCGTAATTTCTGATTTCAATTCCGGCAACCGCATTCACGCCAATGAACGAAAACGAGTTTTCGGAATTCTGATTTCCTGCGCTTTCCAAAAGAATCGTATCCCGAAAATTATCTCGCAATCGAAGATAAATTCCAATCGGCGTGAAAAGGTCTGCCAATCGGGATTTTACGGTGGTTTTTATTTTTATTGGTTGATGATTGATGGTTGTCGGTTGATGGTTCATTGCTGAATTTTAATCTCTTAATTTCTAAATTTCTGAATCTTTTAATTTTAAATAAAAAAAGACTTTGGCAAAATTGTCAAAGTCTTCTTAAAGTGTAACTTAATTTTTATTAACTCTAAATACAAGAAATGAATCAAGACCTTTGACAAGATTTTGAGTTCCACCACCAGTTATTTGTATTGAGAAGTTTCATAAGGGCAAATTTAGAAATGATTTTCAATTCTGCAAATTTTTTTTCATGAAATTTGAATTGATTCTAAAATCAGAAAACCTTATTTTTGTAAAAATTTGAAAATATGAAACAAATAGTAGTAATCGCATTTATCGGAGCGTTGACAGTCAGCTGTTCCAAAAAACAGGATAAATCCTATCAGGATAGCAACATAATGCTTCCCGAACCGGAAGTAAATGTAAAAAAAGATTCCGTAGCTTCTGCTGAAGCGGTATCTTCTGTGGTTTCAGCGGAAACTGTTGCTAAAGATTCCACGGCTGTAAAATAAGCGGAAATGAGATTTTTTTCCGCATTTTTGATGGTTATTTTCCTTTTTTCGTGCAGTAAAAAACCTGAAAAACCTGTCGAAGAAGAAATTTCGGTGTTTAATCCTCCTGCAATGGAAAAATCGGCAGAAAAATCGGGCAACAAAAGCATTCCCGGATATTCTTTGATTACCGGTTCGGATTGTTTGAGCTGTCATAAGGACAATGAAAGGTTTATCGGACCTTCTTACGCCGAAGTTGCGGAAAAATATTCTGAAAAAGATATTGAGCTTCTGGCTTCCAAAATTATCGACGGCGGAGTAGGAACGTGGGGGCAGGTTCCGATGCAGGCTCACCCGAATATTTCAAAGGAAGATGCCAAAAAAATGGTGGAATACATTCTTTCGATGAAGAAATAAGAATATTAAAGCGAATAAAAATCCCTTTCAAAATTAAAAATGAAAGGGATTTTTGTTTAAGAAAATTTTTCAAAAAGATTCTTTGCGGAAATCAGTTTCCGGTCGTCTTTGAAATTTACCTCGTCATTTCCGGCGTAGATGACGTTTCCGCTTTTGTTTTGAGGGCTGTATTCCCGCCATTTCAGGATGTTTTTCCACCACATTTGATGATAGGTTTTTCCCGATTTTATTTCGATTCCGGTATTGGTAAAATTTTCTTCGAGAATCAAATCAATTTCCACTCCGCTGATAGTCCGCCAATAGAAAATTTTTGCAGGAATGGTTTTCATATCGTTGTATTTCAGAATTTCCGCGAATACAAAATTCTCGAAAATTTCGCCTTTCAGCGGGTGCGTTTCCAGTTGGGTTTCGTCGGAAATTCCCAATAGATTGCAAAGCAAACCCGTATCGTTGAAATACAATTTGGGGCGTTTTACAACTCTTTTCCCGTAGTTATTATAATAAGGCGGAATCAGAAAAATAATTCCCACATTTTGCAATAAACCAAGCCAGGACTGCACGGTTTTGTAATCGATTCCCAAATCGGAAGCGATGTTGCTGTGATTCAGTTCCTGCGAGGCTCTGGTTGCGGTAAGTTTCACAAACTGCTGAAAAGTAAGCAGATTATTGATGTTGATGAGTTGCCTGATGTCTTTTTCGATGAAACTTTGCACATAAGAATTATGGTAAAAAGACGGATTGATTTTTTTGTCCCAAATTTCGGGATAGCCGCCTTTGAAAATCAGTTCTTCGATGGAAATATCGCTGCCGGAAAAATCCGTAATTTCCTTTGCAGAAAACGGATAAAGATGTAGAAAACCGACCCTTCCCGCCAAACTCTGACTTATTTTTTCATTGAGGAGAAAATTGCTGCTTCCCGTGAGAATGTATTTTCCGGCTTCGGATTCTTCGTCCAGAATTTGTTGCAGATAATTGAAAACTTCGGGAACATTCTGTACTTCATCGAAGATTGCGCCTGTTTCTTTATAACTTTCCAAAAAATTTTTGGTATCTTCTCTCGCCAGAATCTGATTGTCCAGATTTTCAAAATTTATGTAAGGTTTTTTGGGGAAAGTCGTCCTTGCGAGAGTGGTTTTTCCCGTTTGGCGGGAACCCATCAGCGCGACAGCCCGAAACTGTGAGCAGTAAAGTTCAAATCTGTTTTGCATTAATCTCGGAGATTTCATATCACAAAATTTTTACAAAGATAACTGTTTTTTTTGACTAAATAGGAATTGTATTCCTAAAAAGTAAAGATATTTTTCAATTTTTATTGACTAAATAGGAATCATACTCCTAAAAAGTAAATAATATTTCCGATTTTTATCGACTAAATAGGAATTATACTCCTAAAAAGTAAAATTAAAAAATTTTCAAAAATTCCATACTCTTGCACTCTTGATTTTATCAATTATCAACAATCAATAACAACGGAAAAGTTACATTTATTAGTTGAATCCGCCTGTTAAAAAAATGGTTAATTATAATTTGTTTGTTACAAGAGATTTACATTTTAACACCATTGGTTTTTAATGAGTATAACCTACTGAAATTTCACAATAACAAAAACATGAAAAAACTTTATTCCCGTATCTGAAAAATATATAACTTTGAAAATCAAACCATTAAAATCTATTACTATGAAAAAACTCTTCTTTCTCAGCTTTTTCTTCTTAGTTGCATTGATAAATGCGCAAAGCCCTGTCATCACCAAATGGAATACGAACATTAACAATGATAATTCGAAAGAAATAAACATTTACATAACAGGTTCTTCTTATACCTATACTTATGTAAAAGCAGATGACCCTTCAGTTACAGGAAGCGGAAACGGGAATGACGGAATGACAACAATTACCTTCCCACAAGTTGGAGAATATGTGGTTTCCATATATCCGTCCGCATTTTTTACATTTACATTTCGGTTTGGTTTAGGTAGTTTAGGTAACAATAAAAAACTTGCCGAACTCAGCCAATGGGGAGATGTAAGCTGGAATAATGATTTGTCCAATATGTTTACCAATTGCTCCAATCTGCAGATTACAGCAACAGATATTCCCAATTTTCCAAATGTAATAAATATGCGCTATATGTTTCGGGGTTGCTCATCTCTTACGACAATTCCTAATATGAATAGCTGGAATATTTCCAATGTGACGGATATGTATTATATGTTTTATGGCGCAACCAATTTCAATCAAAATATCGGAAACTGGGATACTTCCAAGGTTACACAGATGTCTTTTATGTTTTATGGAGCAACCAACTTCAATCAAAATATCGGGAATTGGGATATTTCCAAGGTTATTTATATGGACAGAATGTTTTCAGATGCGTGGGCTTTCAATCAGAATCTCGGCAACTGGCAACTGAACAGTGCTGTGTACTTAACCAATATGTTTGATAATTCAGGAATGAATTGCGAAAACTACAGCAAAACATTGTACGGTTGGGCAGAAAACAGTACCACTCCAAACAACAAAAATTTGGGAGCAGTCGGTATGAAATACGGCGTTTCTGCACAAGTTTACAGAAACAAACTCATCAACGATAAGAGTTGGACAATTTCCGGAGATAGTTTTGATTCTGGCTGCGATGTAACATTGTCGATGGCAGACATCCATAAAAAAGAAATCGTGCTTTATCCAAATCCTGTAAAAGATATTCTCAATTTTTCAGAAGACGTTTTTAATGTCAGAATTGCGGATATTTCGGGAAAAATGCTAAAACAATTTTCTGTTTCCGGCAAAACGGTTGATGTTTCCAAATTAGCAAAAGGAATTTATATGGTAACTGTTGTTGCAAAATCGGGGAAAACGGTAACGAAGAAGATTGTAAAAGAGTAAGAGAGCATCTTTTTCATTCTGTACATCTCTACGAGAATTGGTGAAAATTGGTTTAGATTGACTTTGTCGAACCACTTCCTGAGGAATGACAAATTATGACCAAAATTACATCCGTCAGAATCACTTTTGTGTCTTTTGCGGTTGATAAAAATTAAGTTTTATACAGACTTAAAATTCCGTACTTTTGCACTCTTGATTTTATCAATTATCACAATTATCAACAATCAATTATAATTAAAAAATGTCGTTATCAGAACAGGAAATTATCCGCCGCGAAAAATTACAGAAACTGACCGAAATGGGAATCGATGCATTCCCTGCCGCAGAATACAAAACCACCGATACCACAAAATCCATAAAGGAAAAATTTGAAGAAGGGAAGAAGGTCGTAGTCGCAGGAAGGCTGATGTCCAGAAGGATTCAGGGGAAAGCGAGTTTTGCGGAATTGCAAGATTCGGAAGGAAGAATCCAGGTGTATTTCAACCGAGACGAAATCTGCAAAGATGAAGACAAAACGCTCTACAACGAGGTTTACAAGCATCTTCTCGACATCGGCGATATTATCGGAATTGAGGGCGAACTCTTCACAACGCAAGTCGGCGAAAAAACCGTTTTGGTAAAGAATTTTACGCTTTTGACCAAAACTTTGCGTCCGCTTCCGCAACCGAGAACCGATGAAAACGGCGTTGTTCACGATGCGTTCAACGATGCCGAACTCAGATACAGACAGCGTTATGTGGATTTGATTGTCAATCCTCACGTCAAAGAAATTTTCGTGAAACGGACAAAATTGTTCAATGCAATGCGTCAGTTTTTCAATAATGCCGGCTATTTTGAAGTGGAAACGCCGGTTTTGCAATCCATTCCGGGAGGAGCGGCGGCAAGACCTTTCATCACGCATCACAACGCTTTGGATATTCCTTTATATTTAAGAATTGCGAACGAATTATATCTGAAAAGGCTGATTGTAGGCGGATTTGACGGCGTTTACGAATTTTCAAAAAACTTCCGAAACGAGGGAATGGACAGAACCCACAATCCGGAATTTACGGCAATGGAAATCTATGTTGCCTACAAAGATTACAACTGGATGATGGATTTTACGGAGAAATTGCTGGAATTTTGTGCAACGCAAGTGAACGGAACGACAAAATCCCAATTCGGGGAACACGAAATCGAATGGAAAGCACCATATCCGAGAATTTCTATGACGGAAGCGATTCAGAAATTTACAGGTTTTGATATTACCGGAAAATCGGAACAAGAATTATTTGACTTTGCAAAATCCATCGGCATCGAAGTCGATGAAACAATGGGAAAAGGAAAACTGATTGACGAAATTTTCGGGGAAAAATGCGAAGGAAACTTTATTCAACCGACTTTTATTACCGATTATCCGGTGGAAATGTCGCCTCTGACCAAAAAACACAGAAGCAAAGAAGGCTTGACGGAACGTTTTGAATTAATGGTTTGCGGAAAAGAAATCGCAAATGCTTATTCCGAATTGAACGACCCGATTGACCAGAGAGAACGATTTGAAGAGCAATTAAAACTTTCGGAAAAAGGCGATGACGAAGCGATGTTTATCGACAACGATTTTCTCCGCGCGTTGGAATACGGAATGCCGCCGACTTCCGGTTTGGGAATCGGAATGGACAGATTGATTATGTTTTTAACGAATAATCCGTCAATTCAGGAAGTTCTTTTCTTTCCGCAAATGAGACCTGAAAAAGCAACTCCGCAAATCGAATTGGGAGAAGATGAAAAACTGATTCTGGATTTACTGAAATCGGGAGAAGCATTTCCTTTAAATGAAATCAAAGAAAAATCCCAATTTTCCGGCAAAAAATGGGATAAAGCGAGTAAAACTTTAACTAAAAATAATTTGGTAAAAGTGGAGAAAATTGATGAGGTTTTGGTGATGAAATTGGTGTAAAGATTTTTATTTCAGACACATAGATAAAAAATCCTGGAACTCTTCAGTATTTTTTTTGTCAGAGATGCTTTTTTGTTTAAGATTAAAAACCTACATTTGCAAAACCGTTCATTCACATATTGAAAATGTTATCAAGAAAGGTGGAGAGATTAGACTCTGTGAAACCTTGGCAACCCTTCGGAAACGAAGAAGGTGCTAAATTCTGCTCATTTTTTTGAGGAAGATAACACACATTTTTTTCTACTTTTTTTGTAGCATTTTCAATTTTAATTTTAAAGAAATTGGAAAGTCCGCTGCAACATACTCAGATTCAGAATTTTAAATTAACATCAGGGAAAATCCTTGATGTCAATTTGTCGTATCAGATTTTCGGGCAGAAATTATTTTCCGCACCGATTGTTCTCGTTAATCACGCTTTGACGGGCAATTCTGACATCGCCGGAAAAAACGGCTGGTGGAAGAAACTTGTCGGCGAAAACCAAATCATTGATTTACAAAAATTTACGGTTTTGTCTTTCAATGTTCCGGGCAATGGTTTTGACGGATTTTTTATCGAAAATGAGCGGGATTTTACGACAAAAGATATTGCTAATATTTTTATTGAAGGATTAAAAAATTTAGAGATTAAGAAATTATTTGCGTTGATTGGCGGTTCTGTCGGCGGTTCTATCGGTTGGGAAATGCTGGTTTTGGAAAACGATTTGGCGGAAAAATTCATTCCGATTGCTTCGGATTTCAAAACTACGGACTGGCTTCATTCGCAATGTTTGGTGCAGAAATTTTTATTGGAAAGCGATGAAAAACCTTTGGAAAAAGCCCGAATCCACGCAATGCTCTGTTACCGAACGCCGCAATCTTTGAACGAAAGATTTGGTCGCCAAAAAACAGAAAATAAGGAAATTCTGAAATCCGAAGACTGGCTCCGTTTTCACGGAAAATATTTAAACGAAAGATTTAGTTTAAAGGCTTACAAACTGATGAATCATCTTTTGACAACGATTGATGTTTCCGAAAAAGATTTGCCGAAAATCAATTCCGAAATCCATTTGGTTTCCGTAGATTCGGATTTGTTTTTCCCCGATTTTGAGATTTTCAAAACCTATCAATTTCTTAAAAATAATAATAAAAATGTGCATTTTCATCAAATTAATTCCGTTCACGGACACGATGCTTTTCTGATGGAATACGAACAACTAAATGAAATTTTGAAACCGATTTTTCATAAGCCTTGTCAAGGTTTCAAACCTTGACAAGGCTTAGACAAGGCTTAGAAACAACTAAAAGTAAATAATTAATACTAAAAGTATAAATAAAACACTAAAAGTATAAAAGCCACGAAGTGGCGAAATCAATAGCATAGGGTAAAACCCTATGAAAAAAATCAATAGCATAGGGTAAAACCCTATGAAAAAAATCAATAG
>JASGDB010000091.1:0-6763 GCA_049841315.1 Bergeyella sp.
CGCTAACGGAAAAAAAGCATTGAAAACCAGAGCAATCGGAACAATAATCAGCTTATTAAGAAGAGAACCTTTGGTAATCGCCCAAAGAACAGGGATTTCGCGGGAAGACAAAAAACCTGTTGCTTTTTCAGCATTTACAGCGAGGTCATCACCCAGAATTCCTGCGGTTTTGCCCGTTGCTATTTTACTTGCTGCCGCCACATCGTCCATCAATGCTGCAATATCATCCAGAACCACAAAAAAACCTGAAGCCATAGTTTAAATTTATGACCGCAAAAATAGGAAATTACCCATAATTTCTGAAATGTTTGTCATATTTTGGTTAAATAAAAGTTTTATCGTTTAAAAATGTATCAGATAACAGTATTTTGACTAACTTTAAAGCATAAATTTGATTAAATAGTAAACAATGAATTCTGTTCATCCTGCATCACTTTTCACCGAACAAGATATTTTTCTTTTCCGTGAGGGAAAACATTACAGATTGTATGAAAAATTTGGCTCTCATTCTATTGAACATAACGGGCAGTCGGGCGTGTATTTCGCTGTATGGGCGCCTAATGCAACGGAAGTTTCCGTAGTCGGGAATTTTAACCGGTGGACGCACGGACAGCACCAGCTTTACCCTCGTTGGGACGGTTCCGGCATTTGGGAAGGATTTATCGAAGGACTGACCTGGGGAACTTTATACAAATATTCAATCCGAAGCTACAAAGGAGAACTACTGGAAAAAAGCGACCCTTATGCACTGAGCTGGGAACAGAATCTTCAGGCATCTTCCCTCGTTTCGACCAACTGGTACGAATGGAATGACAAAAACTGGATGGACAACCGACGGAAAGCCAATAGTTTTGAAGCTCCCATTTCCGTTTACGAACTGCATCTGGGTTCGTGGATGCGTGGAACTGACAATCCGAAACGTTTTTTCAATTACAGGGAAATCGCAGAAAGATTAGTGCCGTATCTCAAAGAAATGGAATTTACCCACGTGGAATTTATGCCTGTAATGGAACATCCTTATGAACCAAGCTGGGGATATCAGATTACGGGATTTTATGCTGCCAATTCGAGGTTTGGCTCTCCGCAGGATTTGATGTTTCTGATTGACGAGCTTCACAAAAACGGAATCGGCGTGATTCTGGACTGGGTTCCGTCTCATTTTCCGGGAGATGCCAATGGCCTGCATTATTTTGACGGAACTTTTCTCTACGAACACGAAGACCCTCGGAAAGGCTTTCATCCGCAGTGGAATTCCCATTTGTTCAATTACGGAAGACCGGAAGTGAAATCTTTCCTCATTTCCAACGCACTGTTCTGGCTGGAACGCTATCATGCAGACGGACTTCGCGTGGATGCCGTAACTTCAATGTTGTATCTGGATTACGCCCGAAATGAGGGAGAATGGGAACCGAATATCTACGGCGGAAATGTCAATCTCGAAGCCAAAGCCTTTTTACAGGAATTCAATATCGCTGTGTATGAATTTTATCCCGATACGATGACGATTGCCGAAGAAAGTTCCGATTTTCCGCAACTGACAAGTCCGGTACATGAGGGAGGAATCGGCTTCGGAATGAAATGGATGATGGGCTGGATGCACGACACACTGAAATATTTCAAAGAAGACCCGATTAACCGAAAATATCATCACAACAAAATCACGTTCGCATCCATGTACATGTACAATGAAAATTACATGATGCCTTTGTCCCACGATGAAGTAGTACACGGAAAAGCAAGCATGATTTATAAAATGACCGGCGACGAATGGCAGAAATTTGCCAATCTGAGAGCGCTTTATACCTATATGTACACGCATCCGGGAGCGAAACTGCTTTTCATGGGAAATGAATTCGGGCAGACGAATGAATGGAATTTCGGAGCTTCGTTAGATTGGCATCTTCTGCAATATCCTGTGCATAAAGGACTTCAGGAATACGTGAAAAAGCTGAATCATCTGTACAGAACGGAGACTTCTTTGTATGAAAATCAGTTTAATCCTCAAGGTTTTGAATGGGTAGAAGCCAATGACAGCGACAATTCCATTTTTATTTATCTGAGAAAAGGGAAAAAAGAGGACGATACCACGATGATTGTTCTGAATCTTACACCTCGTGTTTTCAATTACAAAATAGGTGTGGATGAAGGAACAAGCTGGGAAGTCATCCTTAATTCCGATGATGAAGAATACGGCGGAAGCGGAGTGAAAGCGGAAATCGTAGACGAAGAAGATGATGAATGGATGTTCCGCCCGAACAGCATCATCCTGAAATTACCACCGCTCGCAGGCGTTGTTCTGAAACAGAAAAAATAAAAAAATGAAAGATAAAGAACTGTTTCAGAATCATCATTAACAGAAAAGAAAACAGTTTCACTGAAAACAACTGCATGAAAAACAGCAGAATCAACCGTTGCTTTTGCCAAAAAGAAAACTGCGGAAGCAAAACCGGAAGTATCTTTTTATTAACTTTATAAAAAATAAATAAAAAATATCAACATGAAAATTTATTTAACAGCATTTTTATTATGGATTTTCCATTTAACATGCAATGCACAATGGGTAGAACTTAACGTAGGGAACTTTAATACCTATGGCTTCACGGATGTTTACGCTATAACTCCGGAAAACGTTATAGTAGTAGGAAACAATGGGTTAATCATAAAGTCTACGGATGGCGGAATAACGTGGCAACAGAAAAATTCCGGAACAACACTAAATTTAGAACGTGTACAGTTCCCGAAATCAGACACTGGCTATGTTACTGTTTCAAATGGAAATTTACTAAAAACAACCGATGGTGGTGATACATGGGAGCAATTTCATCTTGAAAATATTTCTATTATAGATGCTATTTCTTGCGTTAATGAAGATTTGGTTTTTCTAAACACAGACAAAGGCTTAACAATAAGTGAAGATGGAGGTGTTACTTGGAGCACTCCTGCTGAATCTCCTTTTTTTGGTCAACATGGCATTAATATGCAGTTTTTCAACAAAAATTCTGGTTATATTGGTATAGACGAAATCAGTTATATTGAAGGTGATAACTGGGCAAATCGATTGGGTAAAACCACTGATGCAGGAACTTCTTGGCAAAAATTTAATGCAATGGCACCATTTCATTTTTTGAATGAAAATCTAGGTTTTTATTATTTTAGTGGTCTTTACAAAACAATTAATGGTGGAAGTCAATTTGAGTATGTTAGTAATGGAACAGGAACTAATGGTCTAAGAAAAATCAGCGCAATTGATGAAAATACAATTTGGGGGATTCTAGATGCTCGAGCATTGAATTGGGATGCTTCGTCACAAGGTATTATTAAGCTTACCAAAAATGAGGCTGGTGATTATACTACAAAAATTTGGTATGATAATAATTTTGATATTGATATGACCTCGATGCACTTTGCTAACGAAAATTCTGGTTATATTGTTGGGCGAGTTTATGGTAAAAATACATTATGGAAAAACTCTACCGGAAGTAATACAACGCTAAATACAACAGAAAGCGATAAAATAAATTTTAAAATATTTCCAAACCCAACATCCGACAAAATTAATATCCAAATTGATAATCAATTTTCTGAAAAATTCTCCATCAATATTACGGATATGTCTGGAAAATTTGTATACAACCAAAATTACGACAACCAAAAAGAAATAAGTATTGATGTACGAGGCTTTGCAAAAGGAATTTACTTCATTACTGTTAAAAATCAAAAACAATCATATTCACAAAAAATCATTGTAAAATAAAACTGATAATCATGAAAAAACTTTACACCGTGCTTCTACTGTTTATTGCAATAAAAGCATATACACAAATCTCATATTTATATGTGACACAGTGGAAAACAATAAAAATAAAATGCAATAAAGCCCTGAAAGGGCGACATATAACCTTGAACATTAAACATTAAACATTAAACTTAAATTCACCCCATGAACATATACCACCTTTCTGTAGAATGTTATCCCGTTGCCAAAGTCGGAGGACTTGCGGACGTGGTAGGCGCACTGCCGAAATATCAGAACAAAATTAAAGGAATCAGTGCTAAAGTCGTGATGCCTTGGTACAATAAACCGTTTGTCCACGAACATCAGTTTGAAATCGTTTTTGACGGTTTTATTCATCAGAAGAACCACATGTTTCAGGTGCAGGTGATGAAGGAAAGAACCAATGTTCTGGGATTTGAGCTGTATATGGTGAAGATTCCCGGACTTCTCGACAGGGACAATCCTTACGGTTACTGGGATGAAAGCCAGCAGTTTCTGGCATTTCAGCACGGTGTTCTGCACTGGCTTTCTGCCATGAAAATCCGTCCGGATATTCTGCACTGCCATGATTATCATACCGGTTTAGTTCCGTTTATGGTAGAAAACTGTCCGGAATTTGAGTTCCTGAAAGGCGTAAAAACCATTGGAACCATTCACAACGGAGAGTATCAGGGGCAGATGCGCTGGGAAATGATTGATTATTTTCCGTGGATATACGGCAGTACGGATTTGAGGATTCTCGACTGGTCGGGTTGGATTAATCCACTTGCCACGATGATAAAATGCTGTCATGCTTTCAATGCGGTTTCCGGCGGTTATCTGGAAGAACTTTTCCATAGTTTTAAAGGACTGGAAATACTCGTTCAGCAGGAACACGCCAAAGCCTACGGAATCATCAACGGAATCGATACCGAAGTCTGGAATCCTGAAACCGATGATTTTCTGGATTTCCATTACAGCATCAAAAATGCCAAAGAAGGAAAACGGAAAAACAAAAAAGACCTCTGCGAAGAATACGGACTCAATCCCGAACTTCCTTTGTTTTCATTCATCGGAAGATTTGCCGGAGAAAAAGGGGCTGATTTTCTTCCCGATATTGTGGCGAGAAGCATTCAGCAGACACACGGCGCGCTGAATATCATGATTCTCGGCTCGGGCGACCGGAATATCGAAAACCGTTTGAAAGAACTGAATTATACCTATTCCAATTTTGCCCTTGATTTGGGATATAAAGAGTATCTTTCCCACAAAATTTATGCCTCGTCGGATTTTCTCCTGATGCCGTCCAGAGTAGAACCTTGCGGGCTCAATCAAATGTATGCGATGCGATACGGAACAGTTCCGATAGTGCGCTACACGGGAGGTTTGAGAGATACGGTGCAGGATATTACTTCCGGCGGTGCAGGAATTAATTTTACCCATGCAGGTTCTGATGATGCCGTTCATGCTGTTCATCGTGCTTTGGCGGTATATGATGAAAAGGGAATGATGGAGCATCTGGTACATGCCAATATGAGTTTTGATTTTTCATGGGAAAAATCTGCTGAAAATTATCTAAGATTATACGGAAAATAGAAATTTATTTGTAATTTTAGATTGAAAATTTATTTACACAAAATACCCTTAACGATATGAAACCCAATGTAATTTCGATTGTTCTCGGAGGAGGCAGAGGAACACGCCTTTTCCCGCTCACGTACTCAAGGTCTAAACCCGCCGTTCCTATCGCCGGAAAATACAGATTGGTGGATATTCCTATTTCCAACTGCCTGAATTCCGGCTACAACAAAATTATGGTACTCACGCAGTTCAACTCCGCATCGCTGAATTCCCATATCAAAAACTCGTATCACTTTGATATTTTCAGCAAAGGGTTTGTCGATATTCTCGCCGCAGAACAGAATGTGGAAAATGAAAGCTGGTATCAGGGAACTGCCGATGCCGTGCGCCAGTCCATGAAGCACCTCGACAAATATGAATACGACCATATCCTTATCCTTTCGGGCGACCAGCTCTATCAGATGGATTTCCGCGAAATGATGAAATTCCATAAGGATAACGGAGGCGACATCACTATCGCAACCATTCCTGTAAATGCCAAAGATGCCACAGGATTCGGTATTCTGAAATCGGAAGACGATGGAACGATTACTTCATTTATCGAAAAACCATCTCATGAACTTTTGGGCGATTGGAAATCCGAAGTGTCGGAAAAAAGCCGTAATGAAGGCAAAGAATATCTGGCCTCCATGGGAATTTATATCTTCAGCAAAGCTGTTTTGAAAAAAATATTTGATGAAGATAAAGGCGACGATTTCGGAAAAGAACTGATTCCGAATGCCGTAGAACGAGGATATAAAACGCTGAGCTTCCAGTACGACGGTTACTGGACGGACATTGGTACGATTGATTCTTTCTTCGATGCAAACCTCGACCTTTGCCAGGATTTCCCGAAATTCAATCTGTTCAGCACTTCTCCGGTGTATACGAGAGCGAGAATGCTTCCGCCGTCCAAAATTTTAAGCTCGTATGTGAATAAAGCTATTTTTGCGGACGGATGTATCGTCATGGCAGATAAAATTGAAAATTCCATAATCGGAAACCGTACGAGAATCGACAAAGGAAGTACGATTGTAAATTCTTACATCATGGGTGCGGATTTTTATCAGGACACGGAAGAAATCGTTGCCAATGATAATGTAGGCGCACCGAATTTGGGAGTAGGGAAGTACTGTTACATCGACAAAGCCATTCTCGACAAAAACTGCCGCATCGGAAACAATGTACGAATCATCGGAGGGAAACACCTTCCGGACGGAGATTTCGACACACATTCCATTAAAGACGGTGTAGTAGTGGTGAAGAAAAATGCTGTGATTCCTCCGGGAACGCAGATTGGTTAATACTTTTTGGTTCTTCGACAAAAACTGTGGATTTTAAAATTAACATTTATCTATAAATTCTCAATTCCTGTTCTTTTGTCTTGAA
>JASGDB010000092.1:0-3538 GCA_049841315.1 Bergeyella sp.
GCAGAAAATCTTCTTTTGCTTTGGCATAGGATTCCATATCTTTCCACGTTTACTCATCTTTTTTTATTGATTTTTTTGGTATTCGTGATTGCTTCGCAGTTCCGCCGCACAAATCACCGAAATTATTTCGATGAGAGGATGTCTTCCAGCTTGTGAAGTTCGTTAATATCGCTTCTTGGGTCGGTTATTTGACCGAATATCGACCTTAGTTTATTTGTTGCTTTCATAATAATATAAATATCTAATTATCAGATAAATATACTCATTTTATCGAAATAAACAAAGAAAATATATCAAAATTTTAAAAAAAACACTACTTTTTTTAATAAAAAGTGTGAGTTTGCCCTGCATAAATTCTCCTTAAAATTCATAAATTTGAACAAATTAATTTTCTTTACAATATGAGCAATTTAAAAGGAGTAGGTGTTGCGCTGGTAACGCCTTTCAACGAAGACCTTTCCGTAGATTTCGGTTCGCTTGCGAAATTAGTGGAATACAACATTGAAAACGGTATTAATTTTTTAGTCGTTCTGGGAACTACCGCAGAAGCCGCAACGCTTTCAAAGGAGGAAAAACAGGAGGTTATCAAGCACATTGTAAAGGTAAATAACAAACGTCTTCCTTTGGTTCTGGGAATCGGAGGAAACAATACTTTGGAAGTGAAAAAACAGATTGAAGAAGCCGACCTTTCGGATTTTGAAGCGGTACTTTCTGTTTCTCCCTATTACAACAAACCTAATCAGGAAGGGCTTTATCAGCATTATAAAGTTTTGGCTGAAACCGGAAAAAAAATCATCATCTATAATGTTCCGGGAAGAACCGGACAAAATGTGGAAGCATCCACCACGCTGCGGCTGGCAAACGATTTCCCGAATCTGTTCATGATTAAGGAAGCGAGCCCGAACATTACTCAATATTTTGATATTTTGAGGAAAAAGCCTGCAGGATTTTCACTGGTTTCAGGTGATGACGAGTTTACGCTACCTGTTACGCTTGCCGGAGGAGACGGCGTAATTTCCGTAATCGGGCAAGGCTATCCGAAAGAATTTTCGACTATGGTACAGCTCGCTTTTGATGGAAAAGTGAAAGAAGCCTACGAAATTCACAATAAATTAGTAGAAATCACACGATTGATTTTTGCAGAAGGAAATCCATGCGGAATCAAAACCGTTTTGGCAGAAAAAGGAATCCTCAAAAACTATCTCAGACTTCCTTTAGTTCCTGCATCAGAAGGGTTGAAGGCGAAGATAAAAGCTGAAATGGCAGGGATTTAATTTTTTTAATACTACTATTTTAACGAAAAGGGTTCGCAAATATTTTTTTTTTAAATAATTGAAATTATTTTTGGCACTTCGCCATTTTGTATGGAAAAAAATATCAATATTCTTTTAAAATGACCTCGGAAACAAGGATAAACACATTAAAATTTAAGCAGAGAAGCAGTGATATATTGGTAACATAATACAGGTGCAATATTGGAAAGGTGCGAAGCACCGACATATTGGTATAAAAGATGTAACTTCGTCGAGCCACTTCGTGATAAGTTCGGAGCTTCGCAGCTTTCTATTCATCTTAATCGTGAAAGATTATCAACATTGCGCAACTTTGTTGCTTTTTCTGATTCAAAATTTTAGGTTTAGGAATTTATTTTTATTGTTTTTAAAGGAATCGATAACACGAGAGCTTCGCTCGAACTGAACGAAGTTAATCTTTGATTTGGAACATTAAAATATAGCGGATAGTAGTCAAAAAATCTTTGCGGACTCCCAGTATTTAATCTTATCTTTTGAATGCTTAAAAGTGCTTATTTTAGGAAGTTTTGGATTTCGTTGTGAGAAAACCCACATATCTGAAAGTATCTAAATCAAGAGTTTATTGAACCTGTTGCTATACTTTTGTATCAGATTATTTTATTTGTAAGCACTTGGTTTTTACGTGGTTTATACTTTAAAATGCAAGAAAGAAACAAAAAAACTCCTCAAAATTTCTGAGGAGTTTTTGTTTAATTTTTATCGGGTATTTTTTTATTTCTTTATAAATTTCAAAGTTGTAGAGTTATTCCCGTTGATGATTTTTGCCATATAAACGCCGGGTTGTAATTTCTGAACATCTATGCTTTTTGAAGAAGAAGTGAAAAGTCTGCGTCCGTTGGTATCATAGATTTCGGTTTCGGTATTTCCCTGTGCTTTGATGTTGAGCAAAGCAGACACCGGATTCGGATAGATTTCTATATTTAATTGTTTATCAATATCTTGAACTGTAAGTGAGGTTTCTGCCAAATAGAGCAGAGTATTTTCTGTAAGTTTTTTCACATTTTCGTTACCACCCGTTCCCGGAGCATACCAATCATAAACACCGGAACCATACCAAATAATCGTCCCGTCTCCGGTTTGTCTCGGATTGAATCTTGCGCCCTGTATTTCGTTTCCGTCGCAGTTTTCCATAAGTATTTCCGCATTCAAAGTATTTTGAAAAATTGCTCTTCTATCGGATAATGTAGAACTCGACCCACCTGCATCGTCATAAATTCTGCCATAGTTAAGATTGTATTGCAACGCTCTGTTTTTCTTTTCTGTGTCAGCTCCCAAAAATTCGATGCTTTGAGAAGCGTAACTGCAACTCACGGAAGAAGTCGTAATCCCCGAAATCAAAGCAGGTGTGGTTGTGCCACTCCAATTGATTCCCCAGGCTGCTGCCGTATTGGCAGAATTGGCAGTTGTGTCTCCAAACAGTTGGTTCGGTCTGTATTCCCAAGCATTGGTAAGTCCGTCGAAAACGCCGAAAACTTCCAATCCTTTTCCTGCAAAATTACCTAAGAGAATGTTTTTTCCGGCTCTGTAAAACTGCTTTATTTTCCACATAAAATCATCTTGCAGAGTGGTGCATTGTCCGTTCCAGACAAATCCGTTTTCTCCCAAAACGCAGTGTGTATCGCCGTTTGTTTCGCTTGTTCCGCGAGGCCATTCTGCAAGTCTTTCCGTGTAAGTTGCACCGTCAGACTGAACCCAAATCACATCAAATTCGTCCAGAATTGTCCCGTCTCCTTCTGCAATATCCGTAAAAGAAAAATAACTTCCGCTGATGTCGGCAGAATGACTCGGCAGAAAAGTTTCCATAAACCAAACCGCGGCAGCACGGTCGTCGTCATAAGTAAAACCGTCGTTGTCGGTAATCAGGGTGTTGTAAGTTGCCGCTTGCCCGATGAAGGCAATCTTCTTTTGTGCGCTTATATTTACAGCGATTATGGCTGCAAATAAAACCAAATAGAACTTTCTCATAATGTTAAAAATTTAATGTTGTTAATAATTTAATGTTGTTAATAATGTTTTGCTTTTGTTTATTAAAGGTTCTTCGATATTTTGTGCAGAATTAAAATTATTTTATCCGGATTTGAATATGACTTCGCAAACGGAGCGTTTAAAAAAATTAAGAAACTGTTTAAATTTCATCAAAATTAATTTCCCTAACCCTAAAGGGGATAATTTTGATGAAATTTGCAGGGGATTTTTCCTCCCTTTAGGGTTGGGGTAAAGAAAAA
>JASGDB010000093.1:0-6971 GCA_049841315.1 Bergeyella sp.
AGCAACTGCAAAATGCTGGGCGGCTCCCACAGCAGCTTTTGCCACGTTGTAAACATATACAGGATCCATATTGGCAAGAACATCCTGTGCAGTGTGCGGATAAGAACTGATATTGTGTTCATAAAAACCCGTAATCACTTCACCGTTCTGCTGGAAAGGAACATAATCTGAAGCATACGCCGGATCAAAATCAGTCTCAAGAGGAGAGTAGAGTTCCGTACAGTTGGCAAGTTCCTGCGTAATTTGGTATGAAGCGGCATTATTGCTGCTTGGGGAACTTTCATCTCGGTCGCAATAAATAGTATTGTTGGTTTCACCGGCAACTCCGCCTACTTCGTCAATATTGAAGACAAGTTTGATATCCATTTTCGGATTGGTAGCATTCACAGCATACTGTACATAATGATAGCTTCCGTGCAATCCCTGTTCTTCACCGGAAAAATTAATGAATCGGATGGAATATTCCGTAGGAACATCTTTCAGGATTCTTGCGATTTCCAGAATTACGGAAACTCCGCTTCCGTTGTCATTAGTTCCGGGCCCTACAATACTGTCGAAATGTCCGCAGATAATGACGTATTTGTCCGGATATAAAGTTCCGGTTTTGGTAATGATGAGGTTTTTGGATGTATATCCGGATCTTGTCCATGGGTATTCCACAATCTGATCACTCGTGTATCCGAAAGAAAGATATTTGTTTTTCAGCCAGCTGAGTGCATTGGCATTAGCAGTAGTTCCTGTTTTTTTTACTCCAAGATTTTCAAATTCCTGAAGATATGTATTGATATTATTCTGGGAAACCTGGTCGGCTCTGTCTTGATACGCCTGAATAAAAGTCTGCGAATAAGTGAAAACAGAAAAAATAAGGGAAGCGAGGATTGCTGTTTTATTCATTAGAAAAGTAAGATTAAATAATTTCGTCAAAGGTAAAAAAAATCCTGAAACGTACGTCTCAGGATTTTCATTTTATTGATAACAAAAAATTAAACTTATTTTACTTGATTTACAACAGCTTTGAAAGCCTCAGGGTGGTTCATTGCAAGGTCTGCAAGAACTTTTCTGTTCAGCTCGATGTTGTTCTTTTTAAGAGCTCCCATAAACTGAGAGTAAGACATTCCGTGTTCTCTGGCACCGGCGTTGATACGGCTAATCCAAAGTGCTCTGAAATTTCTCTTTTTCTCTTTTCTACCGCGGTAAGCATATTGCATTGCTTTTTCCACGGCGTTTTTAGCAACAGTCCAAACGTTTTTTCTTCTTCCGAAAAAACCTTTTGCTTGTTTTAAAACTTTTTTTCTGCGCGCTCTTGACGCTACAGCATTTACACTTCTTGGCATAATTTAATTGTTGTTTTTTTGAAAAGGGCGGAACTAAAATATGATTGATAAATAATAATTGATGAGCGATAATCTCCTCAACTCCCAATCTCCATCACTCTAATTCTCTTTTTTTTGCACCGTTTCAGGGTTAACTTTTGTTGAATTTGTTTTTAATTCTTATAAACCGAATGATTTATAAAAACTACTTGATTGCTAATTGGCGTTTTACGCTTTTTTCGTCCACAGTTGCAACGTAAGAAGTCTGCGTAAGATTTCTCTTCTGCTTGGTTTCTTTCTTTGTCAAAATGTGGCTTTTGAAAGCATTTTTTCTTTTAATCTTGCCTGTTCCGGTAAGACTAAAACGCTTTTTAGCACCTGATTTCGTTTTTAATTTTGGCATTGTTCTGCTTTTTATGTTTTGTTATCAATAACTTTTGAGTGTGCAAAAATACAAAAAAGTTTTGGAATTTGTTAATTTGAAAATGCGATAATTTGAAAATTGAATGCAATGATTGTCATTCCGTAGAATCTCTGCAACAATTTGTAAAATTTTACGGATAAATGTGAATTTGCAATAGTGGATATTGAAAAAAAGAGGCTTCCAAAAAGAAAACCTCTTTATATAATTATCTAATTTTCAAAAAGTCCCCTTTGGGGATTTAGGGGCTTTATTTCGCCGGTTTTTTCGGGCTCATCATCATAATCATTCTTTTTCCTTCTAATTTCGGCATTTGATCCACTTTTCCTACATGCTCCAAATCCTGTGCAAGACGGAGAAGAAGAATCTCTCCCTGGTCTTTGAAAACAATAGAACGCCCTTTGAAGAATACATACGTTTTCAGCTTGGAACCTTCTTCCAAAAATTTTTCGGCGTGTTTTTTCTTGAACTCGTAATCGTGGTCATCGGTTTGCGGTCCGAAACGGATTTCTTTCACCACCACTTTTACCTGTTTGGCTTTCAGTTCCTTTTGTTTTTTCTTCTGTTCGTAAAGGAATTTTTTGTAATCCAGAACACGTGCAATATACGGCTCCGCCTTATCGGAAATCACCACAAGGTCTAATTCCTGTTCCTTAGCAATTTCCTGAGCTTTTGCCAGCGGATACACTCCGGGTTCTACATTATCGCCTACAAGACGAACTTCCTTTGCCCGGATTTTCTCGTTAATCTGGTGTAAATCCTCCTGAACGCGACGCATCGGGCCTCTTCCTCTGTTGTTAAATTTCTGTGCTATTGTAGTATAATTTAATTGGTTTAACTTTTTATTTTTAAAATTTAAAGATTAAGAAATTTAGGAATTAAGAAATTACTAATATCTTATTTTTTCCTAAATCTTTTAATTTTTTAATCTTTTAATTGAAACTCAAATCCCGTATCTGCCGCTTTATTGAAATAGGAAACAAAATCCTCAATATTCATCGCTCCCAAATCGCCTTCGCCTCTTCTTCTTACAGAAATAGTGCCGTTTTGTTCTTCATTTTCGCCGACTATCAGCATAAACGGAATTTTCTTGATTTCTGCATCACGGATTTTCTTACCGGTTTTTTCGTTTCTTTCGTCTATCAGACCGCTAATATCGTGATTTTCCAATAATTGTGAAACTTTTTTTGCATAATCCACATATTTTTCGGAAATCGGCAGTATGATGAACTGGTCAGGGCTCAGCCAAAGCGGAAAATCTCCTGCGGTATTTTCTATTAAAATAGCAATAAAACGCTCCATAGAACCGAACGGTGCACGGTGAATCATAATCGGTCTGTGCTTTTCGCCGTCGCTTCCGGTGTACCAAAGGTCGAAACGCTCCGGCAGGTTGTAATCCACCTGAATCGTTCCCAGCTGCCATTTTCTTCCGAGAGCATCTTTTACCATAAAATCTAATTTAGGTCCATAAAAGGCAGCTTCTCCGTATTCTGTAACGGTGTTCAAACCTTTTTCCGTTGCTGCGGTTACGATTGCGTTTTCGGCTTTTTCCCAGTTTTCATCAGAACCGATGTATTTTTGCTTGTTTTCAGGGTCTCTCAATGAAATTTGTGCGGTAAAATCGGCAAAACCGAGCGAACCGAAAACGTACAAAACCAAATCTATCGTTTTTTTGAATTCGGACATCAGTTGGTCCGGCGTACAGAAAAGGTGTGCATCGTCCTGCGTAAATCCGCGTACTCTGGTAAGTCCGTGCAATTCTCCCGACTGCTCGTATCGGTAAACCGTTCCGAATTCTGCATAACGTTTCGGCAAATCACGATAGCTCCATTGTGAAGTTTTGTAAATTTCGCAGTGGTGAGGGCAGTTCATTGGTTTCAGCATAAATTCTTCGCCTTCGTTTGGCGTTTTTATCGGCTGAAAGCTGTCTTCTCCGTATTTGTCCCAGTGTCCGGAAGTTACATACAGTTCTTTTGCTCCGATGTGCGGAGAAATTACGAACTCGTAACCTGCTTTTTTCTGAGCAGCGGAAAGGAAATTTTCTAATTTTTTTCTCAAAGCGGCACCTTTTGGAAGCCATAAAGGTAGCCCTGCTCCCACTTTTTCGGAAAAAGCAAAAATTCCTAATTCTTTGCCGAGTTTTCGGTGGTCGCGGCGTTTTGCTTCTTCTAATCTTTCAAGGTATTCGGAGAGTTCTTTCTGTTTCGGGAAAGAAATTCCATAGACTCTTGTTAATTGTTTGTTTTTCTCATCACCTCTCCAATAAGCTCCGGCTGCGTTGAGGATTTTTACGGCTTTTACGATTCCTGTGGACGGAATATGTCCGCCTCTGCACAAATCTGTAAAATTATCGTGGGTAACGAAAGTGATTTCGCCATCGTTCAGATTTTCAATAAGTTCGGTTTTGTACGGATTATCGGCATATACTTTCAGGGCTTCTGCCTTGGAAACCGGATATTTGCTGAATGTAACGTCTTTTTTGGCGTTTTCCAGCATTTTTTTCTCGATTTTCTCGAAATCTTTTTCGCTTAAAGTTCCATTTCCGAAATCTACGTCATAATAAAATCCGTTTTCAATCGGAGGGCCAATCGTAAGTTTGGCATCGGGATAAAATTCCAGAATTGCCTGTGCCAAAAGGTGTGCGGAAGAGTGCCAGAATGCTTTTTTCCCCAAATCATCATTCCAAGTAAGTAATTGCACGGTTGCATCTGTATCAATCGGGGTGGTAATTTCTACCTGATTTCCATCTACAATGGCAGAAATGGTATTTCTTGCCAGTCCTTCGCTGATTGATTTTGCTACGTCCAACGGAGTGCTTCCGTTTTCCATCTCTCTGATGCTTCCGTCGGGAAGAGTGATTTTTACCATTGTTTTACGCTGAATTTTTTAACGGACAAAAATAATCATTTTTTTATTGAGGTGAAAGATAAATCTTTTGTTTAGCGGAATTTGCAGAATTTTAAATCGAAATATCAGAATGAAGACAAAAAAATGAGGAAAAATATTTTCCTCATGTCTTTTATAATTCCGACAGATTAATGTTTCCCGTTCGGTCTTCAATCGTATAATTAAGGGCCTTTGCGAGGACAAAAACCTGGTTTAGGTTTTCGGCAAGCTGTTTTCTGCCTTCTGCTTTGAGCTGTTCCTGATTGATTTGTTTCAAAGCATTGTCTTTTGCTGTTTGCGTTACTTTTTTGATTTGCGCTTCATCAATTCTGTTGAAGAAAGAATCGTCCATAGATTTGATTTCCACATTCGGTGTAACGCGGATTTCCGGTTCGGGAAGTGATTTGATAATCAGTTTTTTAGCGGTAGAATCTACGTCTAACTGCATTTTGTTCAAGTCGTAGGAAACCTGCGCATTGGTTTTGGTAAAGGTTACGATTTCATTGTTGGAAATTTTGCTTCCCAAAAATTCATACGTTACATTCGTTTTCTGAAGACTCGTAAAATCCTGCTCCAGAACCACCATTTTATTCATTTTGGTAATCTGGTTGGTGAGGATGTAATAGTCTGTATTTTCTTTTTTGCCCGAAAATTTCGGAAGTTTATTCAGAACAAAAAACAGAAGGAGCATGAAAACGATGCCCAGTGCAAAATACAATATTGGTTTATAATTTTTCAAAATTGAATGTTGAAAGATTAGTCTTTTTGAATGATTTCCAAAAGGTCTTTTTCGAGCCAGCCGGATTTTGTGGATTCAATGATTCTTCCGACTTCTTTTCCGTATTTCTGCACGATAATCGTCGGTACTCTCTGAATATTGTACAAACCTTCTTCTCCGTTCGGAGATTCTTTTTTGCGGTTTACGGCGATAATGGTGAGTTTCTGCAGGGGATATTTGAGCTCGTCGAGAATTTTCATCAAACGGGGAACTTCTCTGTGGCTGTCTCCGCACCATGTTCCCATAACCAGAATAATATTATAGGAGTTCAGTTTTGCCTTTTTGAGTTGGGCAACAGCTTCCTTGTCGGTTTGATATTCATCGTATTCCGGCTGATACCAATCGCTGTATGGCGATTTCAGAAGCTGTTCCTTGGTCTGTGTTCCGAGGAGCATTGAACCTCCGGCGCTGGTCTGAACTTCGCGGTTCACGATAACTTTCCGTGATTCGCAGGACTGTAAAGCGGTAAAAACCAAACCTGCTACTGCAATGATTTTGAATATTTTGTTCATGATGTTATTTTTCAAGAATGGATGTAAGGTCGGCAGGGGAGTAGTATTTGTTTTTCAAAACTTTATTGTCGGAAACGCGGTGAACATTAATTTTGTTTCCCGAAATTTCGGAATAGGCATCCTGACCTTTTTCACGGTACATGGCAATCGTTTCATCTGCCTGTTCCTGCGTATCGCACGCTTTGGACATGTTGGAACGCTGCACTTCATTGAACAGTTCCACAAATTTTTCGCCCAGCCCAAATTCTAAAACAGCACCGCTCAAAACATACTGCAAATCGCACAAAGCGTCCGCTACTTCTACAATATCGTTGTTTTCAATCGCTTCTTTCAGCTCATCGAGTTCTTCCTGCAGGAGTTTTACACGAAGTTCCGCTCTTTCCTTTGCGGGAATCTGCGGTGTGCTGAGTATGGGCGCATTAAAGGTCTTGTGAAATTCCGCTACCTGATTCAGGCTGTCAATCTTCTCCATTATCGTTGTATAAATTTGTTTCAAATATATAAAAAATCGGATAGATTTTTCTATCCGATTGAAAAGATGACTTTGAAAATTATGGTTCTTCGACAAAAACTGTGGATTTTAAAATTAACATTTATCTATAAATTCTCAATGCCTGTTCTATTGTCTTGAAACAAAAGAACCAAATCAGATTTAACGGTGGCGACCTAAGTGCCTATACCTAAAAATTTAATCCTCCAAAAGGAATGATATTTCTGTCAGAATGTATAACTTTGTCCATATAGCGTTGTAGTGAACACTATATTACGCATTTTGGTGCGAACAACAAAGCCTCTTTTGTATTATTTTTCAATACTTTAGATGCTTTTAGTTTTTTAGGCTGCGAGTTTTGGGGTAATTTCAAGCCAATCCTTTTCTGAAAAAATGGCTTTTGAATTTTTTCGTCTATATTTAATTCGATAATTTCATTTTAATTTTTTTGGTTCAAGATAATTTAAGCGGGTTATTTTTTATTAATTTAGTCAAGTAAATATACAAATTTTTACTTCTGTTATTATACCTAAATTCACACTCTTTCAAATGGTAATAAAACTTATGTTTA
>JASGDB010000094.1:0-17820 GCA_049841315.1 Bergeyella sp.
CGATATTTGTATATCTGCAGTCTCTCTGTCTTTTTCCTGTTGCTTTTTCCAATGTATTCTTCTAAATGATTTTTTTTAACTTTTAGTATATTGAATATTTACTTTGCAAACTTATCACAGGCTCTTACAAAACAACGATACCATTATTCTCAAACCAATCGAATAATATGGATTGTGTAACCTAAAATCCGACAGGAACACCAAGATTAAAATCAATCTTCATTTCTTCTTGTCGAAATTTGGTATGTCAATCCGTCAATTTTTCGTTTCAGTTTTCCGAAATGCTTCGCCAAATTCCCTTCTTTCGGCGTTTTTTTTAATTTTTCCGAAACCGTGTTTTGCGTTTTGATGTCAAAACCTTTTTTTCGGACTTCATCAGTCAGTGCATTTATAATGCTTTGCGAAGAATCGCTTTCGGGAAAAACGCGGTTGTCATTTTCGATTTTCAACGAAATATTTCGGTTGCCGAACCATTCCATAGTGTCTCCCGGCTGGAATTTGGTGAAAACGCTTAACAGTTCTTTGTTTCCTCTCGGATAAAACTGAACCAGCTCTCTCGGGTCAAAACAGGCATGGGTAACATTGCATCTTCCTCCGCCTGAAATTTTTACTTTCTGGAGAACATCCGTATTCTGCTCCAAAATGGTAATTTCGTATAAATGCTCATCAAGATTGCATGCACAGAAAAACCCTGCCGCGCCTCCTCCGATGATGATGACTGTTTTTCTGTTCATTTCGAAATTTTAATTCCATTGATTACTTGTTGAAATATTACTCCGTCAGCCAATTTAATGCTTCATTTGTTATTCCGTTATACCACTCGATTTCGTTGTCTGTTGTGTTCGCTAATTCATTTGAGCGTTCAAAAAATCTCTGAACGTGTCTTGGTTCGGGAACATAACTTGCTTTATGTGAGTCTTCAACCATTTTCAAAAATACGTTCAATGGAAGTGGTATGATTGTCGAAGTTCCTCCATAATAGCTAATGTTCATTTTGTGTAATGCGTAGAAATGAGCAATACAAGCATCGTTTATTTTCGGTGCAATGAACAATGAATACGCAGGTTTGTTGGTTTCTCGTTTCAGCTTTGCAAGATGTCGGGTTACAGGCTCTCCCTCCGTTTCATATTGTCGTTGTCCGCTTTGCATTGTAACTTCTACGGTTAGTCCAAAAGTTTCATAATCACAAATGATGTCAGCCATATTTCCTTGTGCGGTGGACATTGGATTTCCAAAGTCGTCAAACTTCAAGTTTGCTTTGATGTTTCCACCGTCAAGCATTGTCATTGCTCGCCAAGTATTCCATTCCAACATTAAAGGCGTGTCGTAAAGTGAATTTTCAAGTATTTGCTCAAATGTTGTGTTGATGTCGTCAAACAAATGATAATTTTTTATTGCCGTTACTTGGTCGGTAATAATCTGCTCTTTTCTGTTCTCTAATTCGTCAGCAAAAATGTCTTTGAGTTGCTGTAATGAAAATGATTTTTCAACTTTTATTTTTGGAAATTCCGCCTTGATTTTTTGTTCTAATAATTCTCTGTTATCCGTCAAAAGTGTTGGTGTTTCTGCATTTCCAAGATAAGCAATGTATTGATTTTCGTTGTCAATAAATTGCGGTTCTCTGTTCGTGTGTTCCAAGAAATAATCAACTTCTGCAATTTTTTCGGGAACGATTGAAATGGATTTTCCAATATGCGAAATGTTTACCAAACCTGTTGCACGCAAATAACGAAAACAAGCGTCTGCATAATCTCGCATATTACTTGCTTTGGTTTTCAAGAATTTTGAAACGGAATTGTCGTTCGTTTCTCTTGTTTTTGTCTTTCCCGAATTTATATCATCGCTGTAAATTTCGTGTAGTTCACTTTCCAAATATTCGGCACGGAATTTTTTGTAATTGCCCTCATTTTGTGCTTTGGCTGTTCTAAAATCGTTGATTTTGGAAACGATATTGTTGAACTCACGATAATCAACTAATTGCAAACCAAAAATCATTAATTCGTCAAATTTCAAAGAACCGAAATGACGAATTAACCGAAATAATTCAAGATATGGTTTTACCCAAAAATCGGCTGAATTTTCACTTGGTTTGTGAAAGGGCGATGGAACTTGAAATTTTAAAAGTTGTCGCAAAAAGATTTCATCTTTTCGTCTTGAATTTACAAGTTCTTCTCCTGCTGGTGTGAGTTGTATTGCTGGTGAAAGCACTACAAAACCTAATGCTTTTGGTGCTCGGTTAATTCTATCTCTTGCACTAAATGCAGGGTCATTTGCACCTTCTCCGTTGAAAAAGTTTTCCTCTTTCAACAATTCCATAAATGCTCTTTGCGTGTCGGTGTTCCATTGCTGACCTGAAAAATGAGTGTTTAACAACTCAATTTCAGGAATCATTTTACTTGGCGTTCTTGGGGAAGTCGTTACGAAAATTACTTTGCTGTCTATTCTTGCCATACTGTTTTAAAATGCCAATGCTTGATTAAATTCTAATTCGGGAAAATGTTCTTTCGCTACGTTTCCGTAGTTGGAAATTAAAATGTGGCTTGCTTCCGACTTAAATCTGTTTCTGATATTAACAGCATAAGATTTTCCATATTCGTCCACAATCATATCGCCATAAAGTTTTTCAGTTAATGGCGTTCTGCCAATAACCATAAGTGCTTTACACTTTAATTGTTTGTAAGCGTTGGCTAATTCGGTGTGATTTTTTTCGTTGAAACCGTCTTTATGTTCCGCATTTCCGTAGTCGGAAAAAACGCAATCATAAGGTGGGTCTAAAAACATAAAATCATCTTCTTCCGCCATTTCAAAAATGTTTTTGTAATCGCAGTTGTATATTTCGGTGTTGGCAAGTAGTCGGCTGTGTGCCTTTGTTACCAATGTTGTATTTAAGTTGGCATATCGTCCGTAAGGCACGTTAAATTCCCCTTTTGAGTTGTAACGTATCATTCCCGAATACGCAGTTTTGTTGATGAAAAAGTAAAGTAAAGCGTCTGAATATTTTTTCTCTGTCAAATCGTTAAACATATCTCTGATTTGATAGTAAAGTGTTTCGTTGTCGTCATTCACTCTTTCGGTTGGTGTTTGTGTTTTTAGTTCTTCAAATTTTCTTCGGTTTATGCGATAGATTTTTTCGATTTCAGAAAGTTCGTTTTGCAAGGTTTCAAAATCTGATTTTACACCTTTGTAGAACGCCATTAGTTTTGCGTTGATGTCGTTAATGATTGCTCGTTTCGGTTCTAAATAAAAGAACATAGCACCACCGCCAAAAAACGGTTCAATATAACGACCGCTAAATTTTGGGATATGTTTTTCCAAATGTGGAATTTCCTTTGATTTTCCTCCTCTGTATTTGACTAATGGTTTCATATAGATTGGAAATTTAATTACTTTTTATTTTTCAAATATACAACAAATGTTAATTTCCTATTAATTAGTAGTTTATCAGCCAATAATTAATCCTTAATTTTGCGGTTTAATTTCAACCTAAAAATATGTCAATTTACTATCATAAATTTGAAGTACGCTGGAGCGACATCGATGCCAACCGCCACCTCGCGAATTCTTCCTATGTGGAATACTGCGCTCAAACAAGAATGGGCTTTATGACGAAGCACAAAATGGGCGTAAGGGAACTGAACCGCTGGGGAATCGGGCCGGTAATTATGCATGAGCGTTATTCTTTTTTCAAGGAAATCTATGCCGACCAGGAAGTTTTTGTTTCGCTTCAGATAGACGGAATGGCGGAAGATTCGAGTATTTACCGATTTCTCCACAAGTTTTATCTTCCGGACGGAACGCATTGTGCAACTGCAGAAGCTACGGGCGTTTGGATTGATATGATGCTCCGCAAAATGACAACGCCTCCTGATGATATTACGGAAACGCTTGCCAAATATAAATCCGAACAAACCGCCGTACTCACGAGGGAAGACCTGAAAAAACTTCCGTTCAGACCGGAAGATATTGACCCTGCTGTTTTTGCAGAAAAGAAATGAACTAAAATCAATTTAAGATAACTAAAACAATGCCGGAAGATAAAGCACCCCAACTCACACCGATTTCCGCACTGGGAGAATTCGGACTGATAAAATATCTCACCAATTCCTTTGAAATTACCAATTCCTCTACGGAAACTGCCGTGGGAGATGATGCCGCCGTTATCAATCCCGAAGGGAAAAAAGTGTTGCTTTCCACCGATGTTCTGGCGGAAGGCGTGCATTTCAATCTGGGATATGTTCCTTTAAAACATTTGGGATATAAAGCTGTAGTGGTGAATGTAAGTGATATTGCCGCGATGAATGCCGTTCCGACTCAGATTTTGGTTTCCGTGGCGGTGTCGAATCGTTTTCCGGTGGAAGCTCTCGAAGAAATTTATTCCGGAATTGCGCTTGCCTGCAAACATTATCATGTGGATTTGGTCGGTGGTGATACAACAAGTTCCAATGCCGGACTGATTATCAGCATTACGGCTGTCGGACAGGAAAACGAAGAAAATATTGTGAAAAGAAGCGGCGCAAAACCGAATGATTTGCTCGTAGTAACGGGAGATTTGGGAGGAGCGTATCTCGGACTTCAGGTGCTGGAGCGTGAACACGCCGTCTATCTCGCCAATCCGAATATGCAGCCCGAAATGGAAGGCTACGACTATATTCTGGAACGTCAGCTGAAACCGGAAGCAAGAACCGATATTAAGAAAAAATTGGAGGAATTAGACGTTTTGCCGACTTCCATGATTGATATTTCGGACGGCCTGGCTTCGGAGATTCTTCATCTTTCCGACCAAAGTAAAGTGGGATTCCGTTTGTATGAAGAAAAAATCCCGATGGATGAGCTGAGTATTCTTACTGCGGATGAATTTGGCTTAAATCCGACTATGGCAGCGCTTTCAGGAGGGGAAGATTATGAACTCCTCTTTACGATAGCTCCCGGTGATTACGAAAAAATTAAAAACCACCCAGATTTCACGGTAATCGGATACGCGGTTGCTGTGGAAAATGGCTGTTTTATGGAACTTCGCGGAAGCGGGGAATTATCAAAAATCACGGCACAGGGCTGGGATGCTTTTTTAAACAAATAAAATATGTCTTCATTTACACCTCTCAAAACGCTGAGCAATAAAGAGTTCAGAAATCTTCTTACAGGAAGGTTTTTTATCATTCTGGCATTCCGAATGTTGGCAACGCTGCTCGGCTGGTGGGTGTACCAACTGACCAAAGACCCGTTTTCCATTGGGTTAATCGGACTTTCGGAGGTGATTCCTGCGGTTTCATGTGCATTGTATGCCGGGCATGTTATCGACATGAATGAAAAGAAAAAGCTGCTGCTCATCTGCAATTATGCGTATGTAGTGCTGATTGCGCTTCTGCTGATTCCTGCGTTTTTAGGGCATCGGATGCATTTTACCGGACATCAGACCACATATTTTATTTACGGAGTGATTTTTTTCACCGGAATTACGAGGGCATTTATCGGGCCGATTGTTCCGTCCATGATTCCGAAAATCGTAAAAACAGGAAACCTGGAAAATGCAATTACCCTGAATCAGGCGACATTTCTTACTTCTTCGGTTTGCGGACATACCGCCGGAGGTTTTCTGATTGCCATGATAGGAATCCACTGGACACTTGTGGTGATTATTTCCCTTTTGCTTATCTCATCAATATTTTTCTGGCAGCTTGCTCCGCAGTTTTCGGAATATAAGGAGCAGAAACTCAAAGTGTTGGAAAGCATGAAAGAAGGAATCCGCTACATTTACAAAACCAAAGAAATTCTGGGAGCATTGTGTCTGGATATGTTTGCTGTGCTGTTCGGGGGAGCAGTGGCAATGGTTCCGGTTTTTGCAAGTGATATTCTGAAAGTGGGAGCGGACGGTTTCGGATTACTGAATGCAGCTTCCGACATCGGTTCTATGATGATTATTGCAACGCTTTCTATGGTTCCGCTGCGGAAAAATCAGGGGAAAATACTTCTGGCAGTTGTTGCGGGATTCGGATTGTGCATTATCGGATTCGGACTTTCAAAACTATACTGGCTTTCTTTTCTGTTCCTGATGATAAGCGGAATACTGGACGGCGTTTCCGTGGTGATAAGAGGAACAATCGTACAACTGAAAACGCCCGATGCGATACGTGGCAGAGTATTGAGTGTCAATTCCATTTTCATTATGTCGAGCAATGAAATGGGGCAGTTTGAAAGCGGACTTGCCGCCAAACTCCTCGGCGTGGTGCGTTCCGTAGTTTTCGGAGGAACGATGACGGTTTTAGTTGCCTTAATAGTAGGAACAACCAATTCCAGACTGAGAAAAATGCAGTATTGATGAGGATTTAACTTCATTAAAACAGTAATACTTTCAACAAGAAAAATCAGTTCCGGAAAATCAAATTTTATTTATCAACAAATTAAAGTGTCTGCTGTTAAAGGTTTTAACGGAATGTTAATAAAATTGTTCAAAAACCACTCGTTACTAAACCGGCAAAAATTTTAAATTTGCTGAATGACACAGAAGGAAACATTATCATCACTTACTCATGGTAATTTTGCAAGGGAACTCTCTATTTCGGACGGTAAAATGCCGCCTAATGCAGTAGATTTTGAAAAGCTCGTAATCGGAACATTTCTTATTGACAAAAAAGGTCTGGATTATTCCATAGACCTGCTAAAACCTGAGCATTTTTACGACCCGAGACACGAGGTCATTTTTGCAGCTATCATCAAATTGTATGAAAGCAACCACCCTGTGGATTTGATGACGGTGATTCAGGAACTTAAAAAAGAAGAAAAACTGAATCAGGCAGGAGGCGACCATTACATCATCGACCTCACGATGGGGGTTTCTTCAAGTGCGCATATTGAATATCACGTTCGTGTGGTTCTTGAAAAATTTATTTTGAGAAGTCTTATCAATGTTTCCGCAAATGTAATCGACAGTTCCTATAAGGAGACAACCGATGTTTTTGAACTGTTAGATAAAGCTGAACAATCTTTTTTTGAAATCACTAACGGAACCATTAAAAAAGGTTTCGACACAGCAAATTCACTGGTAAAACAAGCGATAGACACTATTAAATCCTTAAAAGACAAAGAAGGACTTTCCGGTGTTCCTTCCGGTTTTAAGGGTTTGGACAAGGAAACGGGAGGCTGGCAGAACTCCGATTTGATTATCATTGCTGCTCGTCCTGCGATGGGTAAAACGGCATTTTTGCTTTCCATGGCGAGAAATATTGCGGTGGAACACAAAATTCCTTTAGCTTTATTCTCTCTGGAAATGGCATCTGTTCAGCTGATTACGAGAATGATTGCTTCCGAAACGGGAATTTCTTCCGAAAAACTGAGAAAAGGAACTTTAACCGAAGAAGAATGGGCGCGCCTGTTCTCCAACGTGACCGATTTGGAAAATGCACCTTTGTACATTGACGAAACTCCGTCGCTGTCTGTTTTCGATTTTCGTGCAAAATGCCGAAGACTCGTGATGCAGTACGGCGTAAAAATCATCATGGTGGATTATCTCCAGCTGATGACCGCCAACAGCGGAGGAAAAGGAGCAGGAAACCGAGAGCAGGAAATCGCTATGATTTCCCGTTCATTAAAAGCTATTGCAAAAGAACTGAATGTTCCGGTGATTGCGCTTTCACAACTTTCGAGAACGGTGGAAACCCGTCCGGGAAAACGCCCTCAGCTTTCCGATTTGAGGGAATCCGGAGCGATTGAGCAGGATGCAGATATCGTGTCGTTCATCTTCCGTCCGGAATATTATAAAATCGCAATGTGGGACAACGACCCCGAGGAAATGCAAACCTCCACCGAAAATCAGGCGGAACTCATCATCGCAAAACACAGAAACGGTGCAACTGCCGATGTTCGTCTTGCATTTTTAAAGAATATTGCGAAATTCGGAGATTTGGAAATGCTGAACGGAAATTTCGGCTATCAGTCATCCGGTTTCGGGCAGCAGGACATTCCGAGCGGTTTTGATAATATCAAAACCACGATTGAGCCGGGAGCAGCCTTTGATATGCCGGGAAATATTTCCGGTTCGTCGATGAACGACCTCGATGAGGATGAGGAAATGCCGTTTTAATCATCAGTGATGAAAAATGAGCGATGAGTGATAAACTTCCATCTTCAGACTTCCATCTATCTTTCATCCCAATTATGAAAATCGAAATTTTTACAGACGGAGCATGCAGCGGAAACCCCGGAAAAGGCGGATACGGAATCCTGATGCGCGTTCCCGAAAAGCATTATCAGAAAACGTTTTCTAAAGGTTTCAGGATGACGACGAATAACCGGATGGAACTTTTGGCGGTCATTACCGCATTGGAACAAATCAATTCCGAAGGTCATGAAATCCATATTTATACGGACAGCAAGTATGTTTCCGAAGCGATTAACCAGAAATGGCTGTTCGGATGGGCAAAAAAAGGATTTGCCAAAGTGAAGAATCCCGATTTATGGAAACGTTTTTATCCTCTTTTTCAGAAATACAAACCGCATTTTCACTGGATTAAAGGACACAGCGGACATCCTGAAAATGAAATCTGCGATAAGCTCGCAGTTCAGGCTTCGCAGTCTGCTGTTTTGGAAGTTGACGAATTTTTTGAAAACCCGAATGATGGAGGGCTTTTTTGAGGATGATATTTTATAGCTGCACTCTGCATACAATCGGTTTATCGGGCAGAATTTTCGTTCAACAAAAACTTTATCCGCAGTATAAATCAATCGAAAAACAAAAAAAACCGAAGAAATTCTCCGGTTTTTTCAATTCATATATCAAAACGCTGATTATGCGTTCGGTTCTACAGATACGAAAGACCTGTTATTTGCTTTCTTTCTGAAAACTACTTTTCCGTCAACAAGAGCGTGCAAAGTATGGTCTTTCCCCATTCCCACGTTTTCACCCGGGTGGTGCTGTGTACCTCTTTGTCTTACGATAATATTACCGGCAATCGCTTCCTGCCCTCCGAAAATCTTCACTCCCAATCTTTTGGAATGAGATTCTCTACCGTTTTTGGAACTACCAACTCCTTTCTTGTGTGCCATTTTATTTTACGGTTTTTATTATTTGTTAAGTGCTTTAAATCTGTCAACATTCTTCTCAATCGCAGCATCTACGTCTTCATGAGAAAGAATTTTTTTTCCTAATTCTGCTTTCACTTCCTCTCCAAGAGCGATTAATGCTTCTCTGTTATCTTTGGATTGTGAAAGTCCGTTTTTCTTCAGGTGATAGTTCAGTTCGTGGTCTTCACCGAAGTTTACAGTATCTCTGTCAGCATTTGAGGCTTTTGCTTCTGCTGCAGGTGCTTCTGCTTTTTCCGCTTTTGGTGCTTCTGCTTTCGGAGCTGCTTCTTTTTTCGGAGCTGATTTTTTTGCACCGCCTTCAAATCCTGTAATACCGGTGATTACGATTTGAGTAAGAGACTGTCTGTGTCCGTTTTTCTTAGTGTATCCTTTTCTTCTTTTCTTTTTGAAAACGATTACTTTATCCGCTTTCACGTGGTCAAGGATTTCAGCATCTACAGTGATACCGCTTACAGCCGGGGCGCCAACAGTTGTCGTACCGTTTACGGTAAGAAGAACTTTATCAAAAGAAACTTTTTCTCCTTTTTCTCCTTTCAAACGGTTTACAAACAACTTCTGGTCTTGCTCAACTTTGTATTGAAGCCCTGCTATCTCTACAATTGCAAACATTGTTTATAAATTTTTAGTTAATGATTCTAATTAATTCGAGGTGCAAAAGTAGGGATTATTTTTGAATTAACAATAGCTGGTATTGAAATATTTACTGTGATGCCCCGAATTGCAAGAAAAAAAGCTTCATGATTTATTATTTCCAATAGTCCAGTTGTTCTTTCAGTTCTGCAATTTGTTTTTCGTATAGGGCAATCAGCTTTTGGGTAACTTCGAAATATTCGTGGTAAACTCTATTATCCACACCCTGATAACCCGTAGACTGTTCTTTTATTTCTTGATTAAAATTTTTGAGGTCATAACTTATCTTCATAGATTAGAATCCTTATTATGTTGCTTTTGAGTGTCTTTGTCATTCCGCAGGAATCTCTACGAGGATTGTCAAAAATAGGTTTATATTGACTACGTCGAACGTCATCAACTCAACGGAACTAACCGGATTTTGTGTGAATAATATTGTCGTCCTAATAGTCATCAGTATCAGTGTTTTTTCCCGCACATATTTCCGGTTTTTTCCGTTTTTTGTAAAATTTATGCAAACGATTGCGCAAGTCAATATTTTTTATAATTTTACCGATGTTGAATAGGGAACAATAATTTCTGTATTTTTAACCAAACAGTTTAATTATCAATCGAATAACAAATTATAAAACAATGAAAAAGTTATTAACAAGTCTCGTTTTTTCTTTGACGGCAATGGTTTTTGCACAAAAAAACAGCATCGATTATTACATCAAAAATGCACCGTTCAAATTCGGCGAGATGGTTTTGCCGACAATTCCGCAGAAAGACTACAATTTTAAGGATTTTGGAGGAGTCGGCGACGGAAAAACTCTTAATACTAAAGCCTTTGAAAAAGCAATTACAACCATCAGCCAAAACGGTGGAGGAAGATTAATCGTTCCGGCAGGAATATGGCTTACAGGACCAATCGAACTGAAAAGCAACATCGATTTTCACGTAGAAACGGGTGCGATTGTGCAGTTCAGCAGCGATATTAGCTGGTTTCCTTTGAGGGAAACTTCGTCGGGGAAATTCGAGGTTACGCCGCCGATTTGGGGAAATAATCTGAAAAACGTCGCCTTTACCGGAAACGGAATTTTTGACGGAGCAGGAGAAGCGTGGCGACCTGTGAAAAAATTTAAAGTTACATCGGCGCAATGGGAGCAACTTTTGCAAAAACCGGGAAGCGCACTGAGCGACGACGGCAAAATCTGGTGGCCGAGCGAAGCCGCAAAACGCGGCGAGCAGATGTCGAAAATCATTTCCAAAACACCGAATGCAACGATTGAACTGTATCAGCAGGCTCATCATTTTTTGCGTCCGATGATGTTTACATTGTCGAAAGTAACGAATCTTTTGATTGACGGGCCGACTTTCCGCAACTCGCCGAAGTTTGTCATCAATCCGAAACAAATTACGAATCTGGTCATCAGAAATGTAACGGTTTATAATCCGAAATGGGCGCAGAATGGCGACGGAATCGATATCAGCGCATCGAAAAATGTGATTATTTATAACACGAAAGTGAATGCCGGCGATGACGGAATCTGTATGAAATCCAGCGGAACGCCGAAAAACGGCGAAGCATTGCTGCAAAACGTAATTATTGCCGAATGCACGGTAAACGAGGCTCACGGTGGCTTTGTCATCGGAAGTAATACCGACGGCGGAATGAAAAATATTTTTGTATCCGACTGTGTTTTTGACGGTTCTGATATCGGAATCCGAGTGAAAAGTAATTCGGGAAGAGGCGGCGATGTGAGCCAAATCTATATCGATAATATCGAAATGAAAAATATTGTGAATGAGGCGGTTTTGTTTGATACATTCTATGCAGATGCACCTGTCGGAAGCACAAAAGAAAGTGAGGCGGAACAGCATACCGGCGAAAAAATTCCGTATTTCCACGATTTTTTTGTGAGCAATATCAACTGTCAATCGGCGGAAACAGCATTTAGTTTTGCGGGACTGCCGGAAAAATTAATAGAAAATCTTTATTTCAAAAATGTGAATATCCAAAGTAAAAAATCCGTTGTCGGAAAAAACGCCCAGAATATCATTTTTGAAAATGTAAAAATAAACAATACATCGGATTTTAAAATCGACAGCAATCTCAAAAAGGCGATTATCACAAAGTAAAAAGGATTTAAAAATAAGGAAGGAAGCGGGTTTTGTCCCGCTTTTTTGTTTGGTATCAATGAAAAACAACCGAAGAAAAACAATCAATCTATCTGCAAAATAGAACTTTTCCTGTTTGTTTCGTAAATGTTAACGATTGGTTATGATTTTGGGGAATTTTATGATTAGGGTTTTGTTAAGAATTATCGTCTTTCTGTTAATTAATTGGAGTTTCAGGAAAAATATTTTTTGCTCAAAACCTGCATCAGTAAAGTAATTTTCAAAATTAACAGTTAACAATTTTATTTTTTTTTATGAAAAACTTTTTTGTTTGCCCTAAAATTTTATATTTGTAATCGATTGCACAACTTTTTAAAATCGATAGGAAATGTTAATTGTTGGCAATAATTATTAATTAAATGTTAAGGAATATCAATTTAATTTATAACCATATAAATATGAGAAATAGTAATGTAATAAAGTATTCTTGTCTGATAGCGGCTTTCTATATGGGAAGTACGAACGTTTACGCACAGAAAGCACCGAAAGCCAAGAAAGATACCGCCCGTGAAGCCCATATTGATGAAGTAGTGGTAATCGGCTACGGAACAAGTAAAAAATCAGATTTGACCGGTTCTATCGCAACAGTTTCCGGAAATGACCTCAAAAAAGTGCCTGTTGCAAATGTTGCGGAGGCTCTTACGGGAAAAATTGCCGGAGTCAGCGTTACCACAACCGAGGGTTCGCCCGATGCGGAAGTTAATATCAAAGTTCGCGGTGGAACTTCTATTACACAGGACAGTTCGCCGTTGGTAATTGTTGACGGTTTTCCCGTGAACAGTCTGAACGATATTTCGCCTTCCGATATCGAGAATATCAGTGTCTTGAAAGATGCGTCTTCTACCGCCATTTACGGAGCGAGAGGTGCAAACGGAGTAATCCTCGTTACCACAAAAACCGGAAAATCGGGAAAGGTAAATGTAACTTTTAACAGTTTTACCGGCTTCAAATTTTTGGCAAATACAATAGATGTTTTATCTCCTTATGACTATGCCAAATGGCAATATGAGTTTGCTAATCTTGTTGGTACTACAGCTGCAATGGACGAGTTTACACAGTACTTTGGTTCTTGGAATGATATTCAGGCATATAAATCGTATAACGGTATCAACTGGCAGAAAGAAATCTACGGAAGAACAGGAACGGTTTTCAATAACGAAATCGGTATCAGAGGCGGTAGCGACAAAACAAGTTATAATCTTAGTTTTTCGCGCTATGACGATAAGGGTATTATGATTTTGTCGGATTATGTCAGAGATAACCTGTCTGCAAATCTTAAAACCAAAGTAAGCGATAAAGTAGATTTGAATTTTACATTCCGGTATTCCAATACCAAAATAGGCGGCGGCGGAAACAATGAGCAAAAAGAAATCTCATCTACGGATTCCAGATTAAAATACAGCGTAATGTATTCCCCGATTAATATTCCGGGATTGGTAACGGAAGATACAGACGATGCTGATGATAATTATCTGATTAATCCATATACCGCAGCCAGAGATAATGACCGTGAACAAGAGAGACGAACCTATAATGTTTCGGGAAATATCAACTGGAAAATTACCAAAAATTTACAATTCAAAAGTGATTTGGGAATGGACTATTACCGTAATTCGGATTACCGCTATTATGGACGTTCTACTTACTATGTTGATAATATCCCGCTTGCAGATTATCAGGGAATGCCTGCTTTGGTTTTCGGAACTAAGGAAGACAAAAGATTCAGAAATTCCAACACTTTGACCTACGATTTCAAAAGTATATTGGGAGACAATCACAAAGCGAAACTCTTGATAGGCGAGGAAATGTATGTTTTAAAATCAACGGCTTTAGCCAATACCGTTCACGGATTTCCGAACTCTTTCGGTTTTGAAGATACGATGAATCTTACAACCCAGGGAAAATATGCTGTGGTAAATAATTATAAATACGCCGATGATAAATTGTTATCATTCTTCGGACGTTTAAATTATGATTTCAAAAACCGTTACCTCTTTACGGCAACATTCCGTGCAGACGGTTCCAGTAAATTTATCGGAAACAACCGGTGGGGATTCTTCCCGTCTGCCGCCGCTGCCTGGAAAATGAACGAAGAGAGTTTTCTGAAAAATGTTTCCTGGATTAATATGATGAAACTCAGACTGAGCTACGGACAAGCAGGAAATAACAACATTCCTGTCGGGCAGACTTCCCAACTCTTTTTATCTTCTTCCAGCACTTGGATTAATGATGTTTCCAGCTACTTCGCACCGGATATTTATATGGCAAATCCCGATTTGAAATGGGAAACAACCGTTACACAGAATTTAGGTTTTGATTTCGAATTATTCAACGGAAGAATCAACGGAACAGTAGAAGCATACAAAAATCTGACAAAAGACCTTCTCATTGCATTCCCTGTAACAGGCGGTTACAGCTACCAATACAGAAATCTGGGAGAAAACGAGAACAAAGGAATCGAAGCGACACTTAATCTTAATGCCATCAGAAAGCAGGATTACGGGCTCAACTTCGGCTTCAATATTGCGCTCAACAGAAACAAAGTAAACTCACTTGGAAATGTGATGAATAACTTCGGAATGAATACCAACTGGGCTTCTACATCTATCGGAAACGATTTCTTAATAGAAGTCGGTCAGCCTTTGGGACAAATTTACGGATATGTAAGCGACGGAAGATATGAAGTTTCCGATTTCAATTATTCCGGCGGAACTTATACACTGAAAGACGGCGTTGTAAGCAATTCTACAGTTGTAGGAACTGTGAGACCCGGAACAATGAAACTGAAAGATATAAACGGAGACGGAAAAGTTGATACAAACGACCAAACCGTTATTGGAAACACGCTTCCAAAAGCAACAGGAGGTTTCACACTCAATGCTAATGTTAAGAATTTTGATTTTTCGGCAGCATTCAATTTCAGCATAGGAAATGATGTTTATAACGCAAACAAAATCGAGTATTCCACGGCCGCTATTTCTCCGGACGGACAATTCAGAAATTTATCAACAGTAATGGCAGACGGAACAAGATGGACCAATATTGACCCGAATACAGGTGCTGTTGTTACAGACCCTGATGCATTGGCAGCTCTCAATGCCAATACAACATTGTGGTCGCCTTATATGTCAAAATATGTGCTTACGGATTGGGCGGTAGAAGACGGCTCTTTCCTCAGACTCAGCACGGTAACGTTGGGTTATTCATTACCAGCAGAATGGATTTCCAAAATCGGTGCAAACAAATTCAGATTGTATGTAACGGCAAACAACGTGTTTGTCTGGACAAAATATTCTGGGCTTGACCCGGAAGTTTCCACAAGAAGAGCAACACCGCTTACACCGGGTGTGGACTATTCCCCGTATCCGAAAAGCAGAATGTATCTGTTCGGAATCAACCTCGGATTTTAATTTAGGAATAGTTTAAACAATTTCATATTACAAATACATTTAACAAAATGAAAAATATAATAAAAATAGCAGGACTCCTTTCCATAACTTTATGGATGTCCTCTTGTAAAGACTTTGCGGACGATTATCTCACAGCAGATTCTGCTTCCTCGCTGGACGAATCGGTCATATTTTCAAATGTCGATTTGACACAGTCCGCTGTGGACGGAATCAAAATTCCAATGGGAGAAACCAATTCCTATCGCGGAAGATTTCTTCCTTGGTACGGAATGAATACGGATACCGAGTGGTATAATTCCTCCGAATCTACTTCCAATGACAAAGCCGACCTTTGCGTATATGATGCAAAAACCACCAACAGCCAGATGAATACGGCTAATAATGTTTGGGAAATGATGTATCGCGGGATTGAAAGAGCCAACCTTTGTATCCGCGGAATCCGCCTTTACGGAAATCCTTCGCAAAATTCGGATATGGCTTATCTCTTGGGAGAAGCACTTACGCTCAGAGCAGTATATTATGCCGATTTGCTGAAAACCTGGGGCGATGTTCCGGCTCGTTTTGAACCGCTTACCACAGAAACTTTGTATATTCCCAAAACAAGCAGAGATGTGATTTATAAACAATTAATCGCAGATTTGGGAGAGGCCGAAGAATTAGTTCCCTGGCCAAACGGAAACTCTGCAACACAAAGCACAGAACGGGTAAACAAAGCATTTGTGAAAGGTCTTCGTGCGAGACTGGCTTTGGCGGCTTCGGGCTACCAGCAATATCCGGACGCCGTGAGAAGAAGCACTGATGCGGATTTGTCTGTTGCCAATATGTATGCTTTGGCTTTGGCAGAATGTAAATCTGTTATCGAAAGTGGAACTGCTTCTTTGACGCCATCTTTTGAAACATTATGGAAAAATTATAATCAGGAAGTTACCACTGCAGGCGGCGAATCACTTTGGGAAATTCCGTTTGGAGACGGTAGAGGGCGTATGCTTTTCACTTTCGCAGTTCCTCATAGTTCCTTCGACCAGTTTCAGGCAAATACAACAAGTTCCGGACAAGCCGGGCCGCTTCCGTTTGTGTATTATGATTATGATGTAAAAGACACAAGGAGAGATGTAACCTGCGTTCCTTACAAATGGGGAGCAGCAAGCTCAACTGTCCTTACCAATGGTTATCCAACTGCAAAACAGGAATTGGGAGCGTTCAACAAATGGTATTTCGGAAAATACCGCTATGAATGGATGACAAGGCGTGTAACCTCTACCAATGACGATGGTGTAAACAAAATTTATATGCGCTACGCAGAAATTTTGCTGATGGCAGCAGAAACCGCCAACGAACTCGAAGGTCCGTCTGCGGCAATGCCTTATTTGAAACTACTCAGAGCAAGAGCGTTCAGTTCGTCAGATTATACCGAAAAAGTTGAAAATTATGTGAATGCTTTAACTTCCAAAACTGCAATGTTCAATGCCATTGTAAAAGAACACGAATTTGAATTTACAGGAGAATTCGAGCGTAAACAGGCACTTATCCGTTGGAATCTTTTGGGAGCAAATCTATTGGCTGCGAAAACTAAACTGACAAATCTGAAAAACAGAACCGGAGATTATGCCGATGTTCCTTCAACCCTGTATTACAAATACGATACAACGGGTATCAACCTGATTATCTATGGACTGAACAGAGGCGAAACCACAAATCCGGGAACAGGCTGGACTTCGTTTGCGTGGAGTTCGCTTTCGGATTCCAAGATTGCTGCTTTATACAGAAACGACCCTGATACCAAACAATTCTGGCCAATCTGGCAGGTGTTTTTGGATTCCAGCAACGGAACATTGGTAAACGATTACGGTTATTAGTCGTTAAATCAATAATAAATTTTAAGACTGTCTTGAAAAAGGCGGTCTTTTTTTATGTAGTCGCTCATTAAAATAACACAACTAACTAACAATCAATAAAATAAAGTTCAAGATAGATGTTTTATATTACAAGAATTTGTATATTAGAGCCTTAAAACCTTGCAAATTATGTTGGGAAAAAATCCAAAAAAGCAGCCGGAATTGTTCCGCCCGATGTTGGTGGATTTTATTGATAAGAAACACGAGTTGGTTCTGTTATGTGATAAAATCGATTGGAATTATTTTGATGACGAATTTGAGAAATATTACTCAAAATCGGGTCGTCCTGCAATGCCGATACGGTTTATGGTAGGCTGTTTATTGCTCAAGCATCTTTACAATTTAGGCGATGAAACTTTGGAAAAAGCTTGGATAATGAACCCCTATATGCAATATTTTTGCGGACGGATTTTTTTTGAACACGAATTCCCGTGCGACCCGAGCGATTTTGTACATTTCCGTAAAAGAATTGGCGAGCAAGGAATAGGAAAAATATTTGCTTACAGTGTGCAAATGCACGCTCCAAAGGATAAAACCTCCAAATTTGTTTTGTCCGACACAACGGTTCAGGAGAACAATACGACTTTCCCGACTGATGCCAAATTGTGCAAAAAAGTAATCGATTATTGCAACAAGATAGCCGACAA
>JASGDB010000095.1:0-14285 GCA_049841315.1 Bergeyella sp.
AATGGAATCGGCGAATCTGGTCGATTTCTTAACGAAAATTCTTTAAAATTTTTAACGCCTCCGTTTCCGAGGTCATTTTAAAATAATATGGATATTTTTTTTCCATACAAAATGGCGAAGAGCCAAAAAAACTATGTCAAAATGCCTAACTATTACTCATTCATAGACAAGTCTGGTAAAGACCGAAAAAATGATGTTTTAATGACAAACTTCCGGAGAATAAATAAAGAAGTAGAATTAATTGTAAACGAAATGATAAAATAGACATGAAAACAAAATTTCAATATATCATAATCCTAATACTTTTCTTTTCTGCAACACCTATTTCTGCACAATTCAATACACTTGTGAGAACTCCTTCAGATAATGGAAAAGAGAAAATATCCTTTGCTGAGCCAGTGGATAAAAGTGAGAATAAAAAAGAGAAAAAGGAAAAGAGCGAAAGGAGAAAAATTCCGCGATTAAACTCAAAAGAGGAGCTAAAAAGAGAAATTGATTCACTCAAAATGATTCTCATTAGGTATGGATTATCCAAGAAACAAAACAATTTCGACTTTAAAAAAGTGGAAGATTCAATCATAAGAATTATTGATGAAAAGGTAAAAATTGCTTCATCAAATTCCAAAAATCAATTTAGAAAAATGGATTTAATTGATGATATCCCTGAAACATCAAAAATTTTAATGCCTTTGAATAAATTAAATATTACATCCGGATTCGGTACAAGAATACATCCGATTTTTGGGAATAAAAAAATGCATAACGGTGTAGATTTCCAAGCTAACTATGAACATGTGTATTCAGTTCTGGACGGAATTGTTACCGAAGCCGGTTGGGATTCAAAAGGAGGAGGAAATTATATCAAAATACTTCATTCTAATAGATTTGAAACTTCATATCTGCATTTATCTCATATTTATTATAAAGCAGGGGAAGTAGTGAAAGCCGGATTTATTATCGGTAAAAGTGGGAACACCGGAAACTCTACCGGACCACACCTACACTTTTCTGTTAAAGAATTTGGAAAATTTATAAATCCAATTCATTTTCTCAACGACTTAGTAAAAGCAAATAACTTAATAGCAATATACAATGGACAATAACAATTTACCTAAAGACGACCTTAAAAAATATGGAATCATCGAAGCTGATAATTCTTTCACAAAAAAATTATCTGCAGACGAAATTCTGAAATTTCTGCAAGGGCAAACTATCGTTGCCGATAACGATAAAACAAGAATTACATTCCAATTAAAAGACGATAATACAAGATTGGATGTTAAGCTGTATGAAAGAGATAAAAATCTTTCAGAAATTCTTGAAAACAGCAAAAGCGAAATCGTTTTTTCTGAAGTTAAAAATTTATCAGCTGATGATTCAAAAGATTTGAATTATGAAAAGAAAGCTTTCATTTTTGACAAAGAAACTGAAACCGTTATAGAACTTGATTTTATCAAAAATACTGAACTGCTAACAAATTTGATTGCAGAAAGAAAAGATGCAGTTTTGTCCGGTCGATACAAAAACGAATTGATGAAGCTGAAAGAATTTCTTCAGGAAAAAATTGACAAATTTCCTGAAATAGCTAAAGACATCACCAATGATATGAATATCGTTTCTAAAGCAATTAATTCAGTGAATAGTATTTCTCCGGAGGAAAAACAAATTCAGGCTCAGGATAAATCAGATATTCAACTTAATGTAAATGACCCTGACCTGTATCAAGATGCCAATCTCGCAAGGGAGCATGATGAAGAAATGGAGGAGGGATTTGAAAGAGAAAAACCAAGAGGACGAGGAAGATAATCACTCTATTCAAAGTGTTGTGTTTTGTGTTGAAAGTCATTCAAATATTGAATGGCTTTCTTTTTTTAGAATAAATCTGAAACTAAACAAAAAAAAAACAGATTTCTTTATTTCTTGAAAACTTACTTTTTAAGCTTGGTTAAAAGAGGGAGCCGTTCTCGACAACTTTATTAAAGTATTCCACCACGCCCCAAATTTAGGGTCGTGAATATTTATACCTGCCTTTGAAAACTGATTTAAATACTTTTGTGGGAATACGTGATGAGCCTGTGAGTTGGCAGGTATGTTTCCTGTCAATTGCCCTAAATTATGCCTGAAATTACTCTTTGTAAATGACTTGAAAACTGTTGTACTCGTCTTAGCGGCATTTTTAACCGCCAACTCAACTCCTTCCTCAGCAAGCTCTTTACCTGCGGCGATGAACTAAGAGGATTTACTTTTACAGTACCTCCATTTAATTTCATTCTTTCAATTATATCAAGTACTTTTTGTACTTGTGGACTTATTGCTGATTTAGCTGTATTCACTTCCGCACTTGCCGCACCTGTAAGAAAAATTCCAAAAAACAAAATACCATTTACACTTCTGTTCTGTCCTTCCTCTCCGCCTAATGGTGTACCGTCCCAATCCGTCATTCTCGGGTAAAGACCGTTGTAATCTTTCTGGTCAAAAACTACATTTCTTCAATAATAATATCATTTAATTCTGAAATCAAACAGGAAACTAATTTACCATATCCTACTAAAGAAAATATTTCCTTTAGTTCTGATATCTTTTTTCCATAAGCAAGATTATAATGTGATTTAGATTCATTCATCATTTTTCCAAAATTAATTGAAGGAAGATAAATTCCGTTTTCGACAGAAAGGACTTTTGTTAAATCTTCAAGTTCAATTCTACAAGTTCTGTATAATTCTTCATTCTTGCCGATATAAAAATTATTAAATGATAAATATTCTGTTTTTATCTTTATTTTTAACTTTTTATTTAACTCCTCTATATTTAATATTAAAGCTAATATTCCTTTAGAATATGAATAATTTTCAAGAATTGAATCTCCACTATTTTTAATCAGATATTCTAGATTTATCATATATTTATTTTCCAAGATTAAAATAATTTGTAAAATCACCCCACATTCCTCTATTTTTTATCTTATTTTCTAAAAATAAATGACCTTTTGTTCCTCCTGTCATTTTATAATTTAGATGCGGAAATGTTGAAGAACCAACGCCTTTACCCCAATCACCGTGTCCCCAATAAACACTTCCTTTTGAATTTTTCCATCCTATCCATTTTCCACTTTCATTAAACATTTTCTCCGTATTATGACCCAACTGGTTTCTCGCCCAATTCATTGCATCGTTTCTATTTGAAAAAAGAAAATCTATTTTTGTTGGTGTTTGCTTTACAATATTTGCTTCCGCACTTACAAATCCGCCAAAAAGCGTTATTATTGCATTTACACTTCTGTTCTGTCCTTCCTCTCCGCCTAATGGTGTACCGTCCCAATCCGTCATTCTCGGGTATAAGCCGTTGTAATCCTTTTTATCAAAAACTACGTTTCTAACAAAATTTGCCAAATCCAACTCTGGAGCATTACCTTATAATCACTCTGAATTGCCCACCTCTTTTTTTATATTCTTATATAATTTATTCATAACTTCTTCATCATCTATTCTATCAAAATCATACACAAAATTTCTTAAAAATGGTGTTACTATAATTTTATCTTTAAAAATGGCTCTTGCCAAAATAAATTGAATATCTTCTAAATTTTTAAATAATAAATTTGCATTTTCAATCCCGTTAGTCTTAGCGATAGCTTCAAATAATAATTTTATCTCTTGCTCAATTAATTCAAGTCCATTTCTATGACTCAAATTATTTTCTATTAATCTTATAAAATTGTTCATAATTATTACCTTGTAGGTTGAATATGCCAAACTTCTTTACTTGTTGGATTATAAATCATTTCCCAACCTCCATATATATATTTATTAAATCCTGCTTTCATCGCGTCAGGGACAGCTGTTTTAGCTCCTCCTTCTAATACTTCCTTAGCGACAAGTGAAGGAGCTCCTCTTCCTGTATTCCAAAGTTTGCCATAATAATATTCACTAAATTTAAAACCATTTACTTCATAATAGCCATTCTTTAATATAGCATTACTGGTTTGGTTAATTCCATTTTTCGCCACATTTAATTCAGAAAATGCCCCGCCTGTTTTTGGAACCATCCCCCCAACCATTAATCCATCTGCAAAAATAAGAGCATTTACAGACATATCCTGACCTTCCTGCCCACCCATTGGAAAGCCGCTCCAATCTGTCATTCTCGGGTATAAGCCGTTGTAATCCTTTTTATCAAAAACTACGTTTCTAACAAAATTTGCCAAATCCAACGCTCCATCTGTAACTCCTTTCGCCATCATATTCATTCCGTTGGCGGTACCATATCCCGGCATCGGCGGAGAATCCCTGTACTGCTGTATGGCATCCCCCCACGTAGGCTCCGGAACATCCATTGTAGCAACACCATCTGGTATCAGGTCAATCTCTGTAATATTAGCATGTAAAGACGAGCTATTGGATGAATCAGAATCACCATTCTTTCCCCAGCTAAAATCTATGCTCCAGTTAAAATTTATGGCATTCCAAAAATCTCCATGGTCATGATTATATCCATCCCACTGAATATCAACTCTTTCTAATCCTTCTAATTCCCTGCCATCAATCACCCTGTTCTCAGAAAAGTTATAATGAGACTGGTATGCGTATTTCTCAGAAAGAGGGTCAACATTAAAGAACCGCCCAACATCAGGCATATACTGACGCCATTTAAAAGCATAAAAACCTGTTTCCTGTAACTCCTGCTCCTGAAACTTATAGTTCAGAGGACTTGCCGTAGCACTGAACTCTGCCTCAGACAGCGTATTCATACCAAAAGGATAGTAATCATTGCGGTCTATTATCTTCAGCTCACCCTCTTCAGGGTCTTTCCAGTAGCTTACTCTTGTATTGCCTATCTGATCTTTATACTGGTAAATGTACTGTTTTTTGCGGAAATCATAAAAACCTTCCGCGGTAGGGAAAAAGCGGAGCCCTATTGCTAATTCATGCTCCGGATTTCCGGGATTGGCTCTTAAACGTTCCGTTTCTTCATAGGTATCCACAAAAATTTCTTCTTCTCCGGCTGTCCTTATCTGTATGGTAACATCATCTGTACCCTGCAGTGCCCTGCCCATTGAGATATCGTATAGAGGAGCATAATGGAATCCGTCAAGATAATCCGTATGAGTAGTACTGCTTCCCGAAATATTGTTGAGGGTAAATACTCGTTTCAGCTTCGTACCGTCTGCACGGTAAGTATATCGGGTGGTATTTCCGTTTTTCTCAATCGTGTCCGGCAGGTCAAGAAAGTTGTAATTGATTTCGGTAATGCCTTTATCGGGCATTACAGTCATATTACCATTCTGGTCATACTCAATGGTTCCACCTCCGCCTTCATAGCCTGCCGGATTAGGTGTTCCCTCCGGATTATCCTGTATTGAAATCAATCTGTTCCCGTCATAGGTATAATGAAGGTCGTCAATGAGAATCGGAGGATTGTTTTTGATTTTTCTTCCTGTTCTTTTCAGCTGTTTAATATTTCCGTTAAGGTCGTATTCCTCTATGATTTCGTGATTATCTTTAAGAGAGCGGTTTGTTGGATTTTGGTAAAATCCCGCTTTTAGCCTGCTCAGTCCGTCGTATACATAACCATAACGATCCGGCTGAGGCGGGAAATATCCGTCTTGCATTACCTTCCAGTCGACTTCGGATATATTTCCGTTGTATAGCGGCTTTACCTTGTAATCCATATAATTGGTATTGGGAACTTCCAGCCCTTCTCTCTGTTCATTGTACCGTATTTTATAGGCAAAAAGGTCATTCTCCGCCACCATATTATTAATATCATTAATATCGGTGAGCCACCCACGGATATTGTACCGGTAATTCACTGTTTGTAAGGGAATAGCAGCTCCACCTACTTTTTTGATGATTAACTGATTGAAATCATTATAGGTATACTCTGCCAGTGTTTCTTTTGGTGATTTTCCAATTACTTCATGCTCATGCTTTATCAGCCTGTACTGCCTATCGTAAGTGAAATTTTCTTCTATAGTGACGCTGGGGACTGATGCACTATTCCTGCTGTTGTAAGTCCGTGTTTTTTTCGGCATTCCGACAAAATCCAACTCTGATTCTGTTTTGGTAAAGCCTCCTAAATGGTTTTGGGATAAAGAACTTATAGCTCTTCCCCTGATATCATACCAAATATAATTTTTAGTCCATTTATCTTCTCCGATGTTTTTTATGTAGGATGCCGTAGGCATTCCCAGTGTACTTGTATCTGAATTGTAAAAATTGCCACCCAAAAGCTCCTGGTTCAATATGTGAGTTCCCGCTGACGGACTCTCTGCCGGATAGGCATCATAATAATTAACAGAGAGGAGTTCGGTAATAACAGTAGGGAAGCTTTGATTGGAATAGTAAAACAGTATCCCGTTTACAGTAGTGGAGTTGCTGTCATTTCTTGATTCAACAGCAGATGAGCTGTTTAAGCTTGCCTGAACCGTTTTTCTGTCTCCGGCGGTTGTGATGCCCGTATAGGCTGATCTTCCCAGATAATCAAATTTCGTAAAAAGCCATTTTCCAGTTTCCTTCATCTCAGAATCCTGAGAAAGAACTAACCTGTCAAACCTATCATAAGCAAAATATTCTTTCCCTTTTCCCGGTAGTTTTTTTTCTGCCAGTCTTCCCCATTCATCATAGTGGTACTGATAACATAGGCTCTCTACTACAGAAGGTTGGCTGATATTCAGAGAAACTGCTTTAGGAGTAATGATAAAAGCCAGTCTGTTATAATCATCATATACGTAATAGGTATCAATGTTAATGGTTCCGTCTTTTTTTCTTATTAAAACGACCTGTCCTAAACTGTTTTTGAAAACCTGCTGGACATTCTGGTCCTCATCCCTTACTTCTTGTTTATATAATGTACCTGAAGCATAATTTTCCGGGTTGGTTACAGATGATTGATATATCTGTTCATTAGCATGCCATGTAGTTGTTGCAATATACTTTTTAATAACTTCTCCGGTGCTGTTTACATCATAATCATAATGAACCGCATGATTGGAATCTTTTTTCCAATGCTCTCCCGGAAATGCAGATTGCTGAAGTCTGTTCAACGGTGAGTTTTCATAAACGTTTTCTGAATATCCGTTAATTGATCCTGCCTGATTATTATTGTATAGATTGTTATAATAGGTATTGACATCATCACCCGATATCGGATGAATGTTGGCATTAAGAGAACTAACAGGAAGAGGAAGAAAGTTTTTCGCCTGTCTGCCGTATTCATCATATTCAAAAGGTACGACTAAGTCTTTCTCCGTTGGAGTAGCTTTCAAGTTCACCATCTGCTTCGGTCTTCCCAAGCCGTCATAGTAGGTAATGCTTTGAATTTGAGGAGCATTGGCGTTGGAACTATTCACAGGAACAAGATATGTCCTTTCGTAGACGTAGTTCTCTCCTGAAGAGGCATTCGTATTTCCTATATTGGCAGGAGGGTTGGTGCTTCCGGAGGGATCACCTATTCTCGCAATAAAGCTCGAAGAACCATAGCTGCCGTCATTCGAGTTGGCATGAAATCCCGGAAGCATACGCACACCCGTATTGTCCTGAACGGTCTGAGGAGCCTGATAGCCGTTCAGTATCTTTTGGGAAAATCCGGAAACACTCCAGAAAATCCCGAAAATGAAAAATATATTTTTACACATACAGCGATGTATTAATGAATAATAAGTAAAAAGATAATACCGGCTAATCCTTTAAGGATTGTTCCAGACGTTCAAGGCGTTCTGTTAATGTTTTTAATGCAGAGTTTTCTTCTTCCAGTAACCGGATTTTCTTATTCTGCTCTATCAGATACAGGGTAAGCTCTTCGATTTTCTGAAGGAGAAGCTTCTGGTTTTCCCCAAGCTCAATTCCCTGTTCCAGAACTTCCTGTTCTGAGGGTACAGATGGAAGGTGACCTTTGGCTTTTATATGCTTTTCGACTTCCTCCAGAGAAAGTAAACGGTAATCATTACCGAATACATAGTCTGCCCATCCGTTCAGATCTATTTTTACTTCTTTGGCATGGACGGTTCCGTTCACATCCAGCTTATTTTGGGGATTTTTTACACCAATACCGACATTGCCGTTACCAAGAACTTTTAAACCTATTTCGGCACTTTCAGTTTGAGAGCTGTTACCTACAAAAAGATTCCATTCATTGGTCATCGGCTGTAACTTTGTAACTGATGTATCTGAACCTGATGCTGACAATGATGTATATGAGCTGTTAAAATTGATTGAGCGGACTTTTATATTCACATATAAGGAACTTGAAGTAACTCCATGAGTATTAATAGCCCGAATTCTGATTTTTCCACTGCCTCCATTTACATCAATAGTAAAATTCCTTTTTCCTTCGTATGTATAATCATTGGCATTAATCATTCCTGCCTCTCTCCATACATCAGGATTGACATGAGAAATAGAAGCAATAAAAGTTGCAGCAGCAGCTATATTACCCCTGGTATAAGAAATGGAAATTTCATAATAACCGGAAGAGCCCGCATCAATAGGCAGCACCTGCACAAATTCAAAATATTGACCTACGGAATAATTGGCAGGAAAAGTTACAGCAGTAACAAATTCGTTCGGATTGGACTGAGATTTAGCAAAACCTGTAATCAATATCAGGAGTATTAATAAGTGCTTTTTCATAGTGTATTTTTTTAGATTAATTTTTTTTTTCATAATTGCTAATTTACAGGATAATATAATTCGTAATTTTTAGTTGTATTATTTGGAAATATATTATTACTGTGCGACCTTAGAATAATATCACCATTAGTCATTATTTTATAATAGACTTGTCCATTGTACCCATTATATTCTACAGAAGGTTTACAAACACCTTGTATTGTGCCTATCTTAACGCCAGTTGTCCACGGTAAATTAATGGAATTTGATCCTGTTGAAAATCCTACTGTTGCTTTATAGGTTGTATTTGTTTCTACAACACCTCCGCCTCCTGAAAAAGACATAGAAATTGCACAACTTATAGGAGATCTACAACTACCATTTATATTTGCCTCATTTTGACCATTAGTATTAATATCTGTTTGAGCTTTCTGATCTGCATCTTCCTGACTTATTGTTGAAGAATGTCTTCCTGCAGGTACAACATATGTATATTGTCCTCCAATGTAATTTGCACCACAATTGTTTCTAGTGAATGTTTCGCTTCTTTCAACATTAGTATAAGTTGCAGGAACATAATTATATGAGTATTCTTTCAGAATTTCACCATCTTTATTTAAAATGGATTGTAACCTGTTTGCAGTGTCATATTTGTAAATCTCACGGATTCCAGATGGTGGGGTGGAGGAAGTTATTCCAATTAATGTGTCATAAGTATAGGTAGAAATCTGATATATACTTCCCTGGTTATTAACCTGCTTCCTGAAATTATCCAATTCCAGAATAAGAGCTTTTTCTGTAATCTCGTCTATATCCTGATTGGACTTTTTTACTATCTCGAGGTTAAGATATTCAGCAGGAGAAGAGGATTGTATGTTTAATTCCTGCATTAGATGCTCATAATTTATGCCTTTGATTACTGCAATAGGATAGGATTGACGGTAGCCATAAAGTATTGTTGTGGGTATTCCGTTAGAATCGGTGAAAGACAGGAGATTTCCTTTATCGTCATACATATTGTAGGATGCAATTGTTTTGAAATTCTGTCTGTCACTATGCTGTAAAATCGAAGACGGAAAAATAGAATTTACACTATAATTAATTGTATTATTTGATATTTCTTTACCGTTTTTCAATTTTCTTTCTCCTAAAATTGTAGTTAGCATATTAGCATTTATTAATCCCAAATATCTTTCATCGGTATATGTTGTTTCATGTTGCAAAGAATTACCTTCATTATCCATGACTAAAGTTCCTGTAAGTAATGGTTTTCCTCCTGAAATTATCGGATGGTAGAAATAAATCGTTTTATTGACTTTACTACCACCAGGCAAGTATTCTATATTTTCTTTCTGTACAAGATAATTATCTTTTGTAAAAATTTTCTTGTTAGTATGCATTAAATCTTTAAAATCATAATAAGGAGTATCATGGAAAGCAATTTTTGAAGTTATTATACTATTTAATTTCAGATGATTCTCATTCGGAGTATATAAAAGCGGATCACTTTGTCTTTCGAAAACATTATTATAGAGATATTTTTGTTCGGCGACCAAATCATTATTTTTAAACACTTTTGAAGAGGAGAGATAATGTAAAATATTTTTTTGATTGTCAGAGCCTATTCCACTATTTGTATATAAAAAATCAAAAATACAATGTGCACTAAAATAATTTAACCCATCATTAGTATATGGGCGAAAATTTCCATTTTCGGAGTACGCAAAAGTTTTGAAATTAAATAATATATTCTTTTCTCCTTCTGTTTTTTTTACCTCAGAATATTTTATTTCAGTTTTTCCATTGCCCAAAACCTGGTATAATAAAAATTTATCTGCAAGATTGGATTCTCCAATATAGCTTGAGCCTTGTGAGTGGAGAACTCCATAATCATCTTCATATGACATAAATAGTTGCTTAGTAGGATATCCTGCTAATGGAAAATTATGAATTGTTCCTGAACTTTTTCCATTGGGTAATCTATAATCATAAGTAATAATTCTTGGCTTGGTGTCTAAATCAGATTCATAAATTTTTTTTGAAGCTATTCTAATACCTGCCCCTTTCAAATCAATTCCCCATAGATTAAAAATATTTGTTTCCAAATCATATTGAGTATATCCTCCTGTTGAATGTTTTATTTTTTTCAAAGACCATGTTTTTGCCAGATCATTTGGCTCTTTATTGACAATTCCTCCTAAAGAAAATTTCTTCTGTCCTTCAATATTATAGGGCATTAGAGAAAATTCGTATTTATCAGGATAGTAATAATAAATAGGAGAGTTTTGTTGATCCGAATCATCTGGATTAACAATATCATCATTAGGTGTATTGCAGTACCCATAAAAATCTTTGTTATAACTCCCAACTTGTGGCATTTTATTATCTTCATAATACTCAAAGGATTGCTTTAATCCGCCCAATTGACTAACTGATAGAAGTTTTAGCCTTTTGCTGAATTCGTTTCGGTATTGTTCTGATTCAAAATAACCATATTCAAAATCAAAACTATTAACCAATTTATTTTCCTTATTTTTGATTTCAATACGGGTAAGTGCCTTACCGTTATGGAAATCATCCCTATTCAACGTATAAATAAACTCTATTTTTCCATTATCGAAAGAAATAGATTTAATTCTTTTTTTCTTCAGATATCTTCTGTAAATTTTAGTATAATGCTTAATCGGATAATCTGCTCCATCTTCATTATGTACAATATAACATCCTGGATCAAAGTTTGTTCTTTCTAAATAATTATCTTTTTGCCATTCTCCACTTCTAAAATACGGTTTATTATTTTGGGTATATGTTTGATGATTATTTTTATGAGTATCTTCCGTTGTGTATGTTTCATATTCAAAGATAACTTCGCGTCCACTTTGTGGATCTGAGATTTTGGAAATATGCCATTTATCTGCAATAGGGGTATTTGAAAAATCTTGTCCGCGTCCCATATCAGCAACATAGTTCTTATATTTATTCTTATAGAAAGTAATGGTATGAATATACTCGGGATTTTCAAAAGTTAGTAAAATACCATCTTGTTTTTTTATAAAGAATTTTTTATACTCATTGAACACTTTATTCCAGCTCATATTGTCTGAAAGAGATTTAAATGATGTATAATCAATAAGTATTTCTCCTACTTCCTGTGTAATAATTGAATTATTATTTTTTAATTCCTCAGCCGAATACAATGAATTTGGATAATAAAAAGTTGTTGAAAAAATAGGTGATTGAACATGAAATATATCTGGTTCATGATCCAGCTGACCAATATTAAAAATACTATTAGTACCATAGCTTTCTTTAATATTGTTATTTTTTACTTGCTGGTATCCTCTCTTCCGAATAAAATAATAATTATTATTGGTAACAAAAGTATTATTTGGATTGTTTTCATAGCCATTTTCCGACCAAATCGGATATTTTGCTATTTCTCCTTCATCCACATCTACCTTGTCTTTCACCTCTCGTTGGATAAATACATTTGATAATTCCCACCCTAAACCAACATCACTTGCCAATTGATCGACACCAATTCCTGTCATATTATATGTTAAAATAATAGGATAAGAAATTTTGCCTGAATTGATTGTATAGATAGATATATTGATGCTTTCATCCATATTCATCATTTCATCCTAGTTATTGGTGCTTTGTTCTCTGTTAATTAATTCTTCGTTTGGTATACCTGTATTGTTTTGGGCTCTTATTAATATTATATTAGCTATAATAAATATTGTAATTATTTTTTTCATAATCTTTATTTCTTCACAATTTTAGCATTCACAGTTTTAATTCTGGTTTTGGCAGTCACGATGTAAACTCCCTGCGGCAGACTTGATGTATTGATTTTGGTTACCTGATGATGAGTTTTAAGGCTTTGGAACTGCCTTCCGCTCATATCATACACAAAGATTTCAGCTTCTTCATTTCCGTTACTTTCATCAAACAAGGATGCTCCTATTTCAACATAGCAGTACTCCTCCACGGGATTCGGATAAATCCGCATATCCCGTTGCTCTATCAGTTCATCCAGTTTTTTATCTCCCAGCTTCACAATCTTCCAGTTTTCCTCTCCTAACTGGTCTGCACTTGTTCCTGCCAGCAGAAAAGTACCGTCGCTCTGTAATTTCGCAGAAACCAGTCGTTCTTCCTTTTTTGCTTCCTTACCCTCTGCATACTTTCTCCATTCTTCTTTACCATTATTATCGATGTACAGCATCCAAAATTTCTCGTCATTGCTTTCTCTCTTTCCTTCTGCCTGTGTATAACCGCCCAAAAGAAAACCTTTATCCTCGCTAAAATTGTCCTTATTCGTTTTCCATATCGTATTCATGCTCATCAGAACATCACGGTTCCCGAAGCTGTAGCTTTTCTGCCATTGTTCATTGCCGTCATGGTCTAACAGAATCAGCCAAAGGTCTGTTCCTTCTTCAATAGTTTCTCTTTTATTTCCCGAAGCATCGCTTCTGCTTTCTCCTCCTATCAGATAACCGTTACCCGTAAAAGCAATCGTTTTCGGACGGTCGTCTCCGTTTCCTCCGTACGTTTTCTGCCATTCTATTTTCGCATTCTTATCCAGCTTCACAATCCAGTAATCGCCCTCTCCGAAACCTGCCTCTGTTTTACCGATTAATTCTGCCTGTGTTTCTGATTCTGATTCGTCGTTTGAAAGAGAATCAAATAAATCTGCTCCGTAGTTTTCTTTTTTATTGAGTGGATTTGATGAATTTGGTGAACCGAAATCAGCTTTGCTAAATAGTTTGTTCTCAGTGATTCCCGAACGGGAATAAACAAGCAGCAAACTTCCGCCGTCGGGAGTTGCAATCAGCTCCTGTACTTCATCCAATCCCTTTCCTCCGAGAATCGTGGTTGTAATAAGATTGCCTTTTTCATCCAGCTTCGATACAAATACATCCTTAGAGCCGAACAGCTCATTTCCTGAACTGATATTCCCTGCTGCAAAAAAGCTTCCGTCTGTAGATTCTACCGCTGCGGAAACTTCATCATTGTCTTTCGTTCCTATCGTTTTCTGCCAGAGTTCGTCGCCGTTTTCATTAAGCCTGATAATCCATACATCAGAACCTCCTGTATTATGTTCTTTTTTATCTCCCGACTGATTGGAATAGGAAGTTCCTGCCAAAAGAAATCCTCCTTCCTGCGTAGCAATCCCCGAAGCCAGATAATCATGACGTGAACCTCCGAAATACTTCTCCCAAAGCATTTTTCCTTCCTGTGAGAGCTTAACGATATGATAATCGTAGCCGGAATTTTGAGTTTTTGTTCCCGAAGCAATATCCTGTTTTTTGATAGAGCTTCCCGAAATCAGCATCTGGTGGTCAATTGTCGGAGTCATGGAAGAAAGAAAATCCTGCGAAGAAGACTCAATATCTTTTTGCCATAAGGTTTTTGTATCCTGTGCGAAAACCGCTAATGTCCCGAACAGGCACAGAAAGGCGAGGTAGTTTTTTTTCATAAATACATAAAATTAAGGGTGGAACTGAAAAGAAAATTATATCTATAGGCTTTGATTAAAAATATTTCTTAAAATTAAGTAACTGTCTAAATTTTTTATTTTAATCTGTTCAGCATTAGCTTAATCATAGCAATTTTCACCATTGCTTCTGCTGTATCTGTGTGATATTCATAGTCTTTGCCAAGTCTTCTGTAACT
>JASGDB010000096.1:0-2810 GCA_049841315.1 Bergeyella sp.
AAGAGTGTGAATTTAGGTATAATAACAGAAGTAAAAATTTGTATATTTACTTGACTAAATTAATAAAAAATAACCCGCTTAAATTATCTTGAACCTAAAATAATATGGATATTTTTTTTCCATACAAAATGGCGAAGAGCCGAAAAAACAAAAAATGCTCTAAAACATTTGTTTTAAAGCATTTTGCACTATTTTGATTGAATAGTTGCGATCCGGACGGGACTCGAACCCGCGACCTCCGCCGTGACAGGGCGGCATTCTAACCAGCTGAACTACCGGATCATTGTTGATAAAGAACATCTTTCTTTTTCGTGATTGCAAAAATACAACTTTTCTTATAGTATGCAAATGTTTTTCAAAAAAAATGCTTTCCTGAAAGGGAAAGCACTCATTTTCAATATTATTTTCTTTAGAGCTATAAAAATAAATTTCGGTAAAATTTAAACAGTTCTTAGAGGTGTGCAGATAATTTTTCGGAAATAAATTCTTTGGAATTTACTCCTACGATTTTATCCACCACTTCGCCGTTTTTGAAAATCAGAACGGTAGGGATATTGCGGATTCCGTAATCTACGGAAACCTGCTGGTTGTTGTCTACATCCACCTTTGCCACCACGGCTTTCCCTTCAAAATCTTCGGCTACTTCTTCGATGATAGGTCCCAACATTCTGCAAGGCCCGCACCAAACCGCCCAAAAGTCTACCAATACAGGCTTATCCGAATCCAATACCATTTCTTTGAATGTACTATCTGTAATTTCTAATGCCATTTTTTCTGTGTTTAATTGTTCTTGTTAAAATTGATTGATACTGCAAATTTACAAAATTTCTGCAATGCATAAGATTTGTTTATCTATGTTCTGCATTTGTTTTTTCTATGATTTTTTCGGGAATGATTTCTTTTAGTGCTTCTGTAAGGCGGTCAATGTCTTCTTTTGTGGTCAGGTGGCTGAATGAAATTCTTAACGGAGTACCGTTTTCCATTTCGTCTTCGCTCAAAACCATCATCATCACCATTGACGGTTTGGCGGCTCCGGATGAACAGGCACTTCCCTGCGAAATCGCGATTCCTTTCATGTCAAGTTTAAGACCAATCATCGGGTCTTTGAATGGAAGCAAAACATTCAGAACGGTGTACAAACTTTCCGGTTCGGCACTTCTTCCGTTAAATTTAATATCAGGAATTTCTTCCGAAAGTCTTTTTACCGCATATTTTTTCACTTCACGAATGTGGCTGCTGTACTCATCGAGATTCGTCAAGGAAAGTTCGAGGGCTTTCCCCAAACCTGCGATTCCGCAGACGTTTTCCGTTCCTGCACGAAGTGTTCTTTCCTGTGGTCCTCCGGTGATGATTCCTTTTAAACCTGTGGATTTTCTCACAAAAGCAAAACCGGAACCTTTCGGGCCGTGAAATTTATGCGCACTGCAAGAGGCAAAATCCAAAGGAATTTCTGAAAAATCCAAATCCAGATGAGCAACCGTTTGCACCGTATCGGAATGGAACAAAGCGTCGTATTGTTTGCAGAGTTCCGCTGTTTTTTTGATGTCAAGAATGTTCCCGATTTCATTATTGGCGTGCATCAGGCTTACCAAAGTTTTTTTGCCGGAAGATTTCAAAATTTCTTCTAATTTTTCCAAATCCAGGTCTCCTTTCTGATTCGGGCGGAGATAAACGATTTCCACTTTTTTTCTTTTCTTCATATCCATTACCGATTCGGCAACACATTTATGTTCCAGAGGTGAAGTGATAATGCGCTCTACTCCCAAATGTTCCACGCATGATTTGATAATCATATTGTTGGATTCCGTTCCGCAGGATGTGAAAATAATCTCTGCCGGAGTTACTTTCAGATAATCGGCAATTTCTCTCCTCACTTTTTCGATGAGGATTTTGGCTTCCTGCCCGAAACTGTGTGTAGATGACGGATTGCCGTAATTGAATTTCAGAACATTCACCATTTCATCAATTACTTCAGGAGCAAGAGGCGTTGTCGCAGCATTATCGAGGTATGTTTTTTCCATTTTTTTAATCAGATTTAGGGAAGAAAAAGTAGGGGGAAACAGGATTTCAGCCCATTGATTTTTAACGGAGCTAAAGTAAGAAAAATTGGGGAATTGGGAAAGAGGTGTGTCTTCACAATCATTTGCCCGGCTGCGGGTAAAGAATTCTGATGGTTTTTATTTTTTTTCATTGATAGATATAAAATGAAAGAAGATTTAGATTAGGATCTGTTTTACGGAGCGGAATTTCGGTGAAATTATCAGCTATAAAAAAAATATATCAAAATTTAACAAAAAAAAACACTACTTTTTTTAATAAAAAGTGTGAGTTTGCCCTGACGCTTCGCTTGATTCAAATTCCATACTTCAATTTTTTTTGTAAATTCGTAAAAAGTTTTTTATGGAAGCAACTGCCCCAAAAATAGATAAATTGGAAATAGCCAAATGGCTCATCAATTTAGAAGATAAGGAAACACTGGAAGAAGTTGCCTTGCTGATGAAACAGCACACCAAACCCAAATACGACCCAATCCACGAAGCCACGCTTTCCGACGAAGAGAAAGTGAAATATTGGCGTGAAGTAGGTTATACAACAGAAGATTCGCGACAAAGAGCATTAAACAGAATTGCGAAATGGGCGGAAAAGAAGAGATAATTTTCACGTCTCAATTTGATGAACAGTCGATTTGCTGTTTATTTTGTATGAAGACGAGTATTTCGGATTCATAGTAGGCTAAACGCATTAAAATTCCAAACGCAAAGTTCGCAAAGAATTTATAAACAGACAAACTGTGATAAGGTTCGCAAAGG
>JASGDB010000097.1:0-9742 GCA_049841315.1 Bergeyella sp.
ATCATAAACAACAAGCAAAAATATCAACCAAATTATATTTAAAAAAGGGAAAAAAATTAACTTTTAGAATTTGGATTTTAACATAGGATGTTTAAATTTCATCAAAATTAATTTCCCCAACCCTAAAGGTTATAATTTTGATGAAATTTTCAGGGATTTCTCCACGCTTTAGGGGCGGGAAAAAGAAAAATCCCTGAAAATTTTATTTCTTAATAATTTTTAAACAGGCTCTTAATCGGTTTTAAAATTTTCCGAATCCGATATTATTTTTCTTTGCCGTAAGATTTCTTTTAAAATTAATCATCTGCAAGGCTGTAACTGCTGCTTCCACACCTTTATTGCCTAAGTTTCCTCCGCTTCTCGCTATGGACTGTTCTTTTGAATCATCGGTGAGAACACAGAAAACAGTTGGAACATTAGTCAGAACATTACAGTCTTTTATTCCCTGTGCAACAGCAGAACATACATAATCAAAATGAGGAGTTTCCCCGCGGATAACACACCCTATTGCAATTACCGCATCATATTCCGCCGTTTTGCAGAGCTGCATTGCTCCATAGCTGAGCTCAAAAGCTCCGGGAACAGGGAATATTTTAATGTTGTCCGCCTTTACGCCTTCTTTTTTCAGAATTTCAATACAGGCATCACGGAGATTATGGGTTACAAAGTCATTCCACTCAGAAAACACAATGCCGATGGTGAAATCATCGGCATCTGTTATATTAAGCGGCTTGTAATCGGAAAGATTTACGGTTGCCATTTTTTTAATAATATTTGGTCATTTCGATATAAGCGTCGCTCATCTCGTTATCATAATCCTGATATTTTTCTTCGATGGAAGCGAAATATTTTTTGGCTTCTGCATTTTTTTTCAATGCAAGAGCAAGAACTCCTGCTTTTTTAGTAAAATAATAGGAAGTATAGGCATCATCCGAAGCGGAGATGGCTTTATCAAGAAGAGAAAGAGCGTCCTCGCTTTTATTCAGATTGCTCTGGCAGTCTGCCATAGCTCCGTATTTCAGTGCCATAAGGATTTCGTTATCAGAACTGAATTTATCCAGCAAATCGTATGCTTCCTGGTATTTTCCTTCCTTGAATTTCAGAAGTCCTGCGTTGTATGCGGAAAGTTTTCCTACATCTGTTCCTGAAAAGTCGTTGTAAGTTCCCATGAATCCCGGATTAGCTACGGATTTTCCTCCAAGAGCTTCAGCATCTTTTCCTTCGGAAAGGTTTTTCTGAGCAGCGAGATAACTTTTTGCTGCTTCTTCATTTTTAGGTTTTACTACATACTGTTGGTATGCGAAGAACCCAAGAATTGCCAGAAGCAATGCTCCGAAAATTCCCATCAGGGTTTTGGAGTGTTTTTCAATAAACCTTTCAGTGTTAAGGGCGGTCTGGTCCAAGTCTTTGAATACTTCCACCGTTTCTTTTCCTTCAAGCTCTTTTTTATTGGTGTGTTTTGCCATGATATTTTTTAAAAATGAAGTGCAAATTTAACTGTTTCTGTGTGATTTACAAAATACTTTGCCGTAATCCGTCAATTTTTATTTGCTTTCGGCTAATTTCACTTGGTTTTTCAGTTCTTCTATTCTTTCCTCATACCGTTCTATCAGCTTTTCGGAAAGGGAATTGATGGTGTTTTTTTAATAAAAGTATCAGCAATGAGGCTTTTATGATTTATGAAAAAATTACTGAGGGTTTGGTTTAAAATCATATTTTCATTTGCATTATTACCGTTACGGATTGCAAATCTTTACAACAGTTTTTTCATAAGGATATCGAAATACTTTACTGATTCGCTCTCCTGATATAAAGAATCGCAGCAAGCGGCCCGAAAAAAAGGTTCGGAAGCCACATGGCGACAAGCGGAGTAAGCGTATTGCTTTCCGAAACCACTTTCAGGATTTCAAATGAAAAGACAAAAACGAAAGCCAGCGAGATGCCTATCGCAAGATTGAGCCCAAGCCCGCCCCGTCTTTTTTCGGAAGAAAGCGATAAGGCAAGAAACGTCAAAATGATAACGGAAACCGGCATCGAAGTCCGCTGATAGAGCTCATTCAGATAAGTGTTGAGATTGGAATTTCCCTTTTCTTTTTCATTATTGATGAATTTCAGGAGTTCCGGCGTGGTTTTATTTTGCCCGATAAGTCCGTCCGGAAAGAGTTCTTCGGGTGGAAGCCCGAAACTTTTGGTCATTTCCGTACCGTTGGCAAGTTTTTCCGTATCGTCTTTATTGATGGTTTTTTCGAGGAAATTATTCATCACGAAGACCTTTTTCTTTTCTTCCCACGAAAAATCCGAAACGTTGAGCTGATAGGTCATTTTATTGTCCTTGTCAAATTTCTGGTAAATGAATCCGGAGCCTCTTTTTTCTTTTTTATTATAACTTTTAATGAAAATGTATTCGTTTTTGGAAATTTTTGTGGAAATCTCTGCTGTTCCGGTGAGTGCTTCTTTTTTAACTCTGTTGTAGGTGTACGGTTCCAGCATATTTTTTTTTGTATTGGAAATCGGAAGTACAAAATGATTAAGAGACAGCGCAATAATCGCAATGAAGCCCGATGTAATGAGATAAGGTCTCGCAAAACGGTGAAAACTCGCACCGCTGCTGATAATCGCTACAATTTCGGTGTTGTTTGCCATTCTCGAGGTGAAATAAATAACTGAAATAAAAACGAGAATCGACATAAACGTAATCACGAGATTCATAATCCAGAACGGATAGAAATTCACAACGAAATAAGAAACCGTAAAGCCGTTGGATTCAATTCTCGGAGCTTTTGCCTGAACGTCAATCACGAATACAATAATAGACAGCAACGCCAGCATGAACCCGAAAGTTCCGAGGTATTTTCTGATGATGTACAGGTCTATTATTTTCATTTTTTTCTTTATTTACCAATATGTCGCCCCTTCGGGGCTTCACTCTAACTTCTCCCCAACTCAACTTCTCCTCAACTCCTTGTCTTATTTTAAAGCCTTTGCTTTAAAACAGGAACTACAGAGTTTTTCCACGCATAAAAATCTCCCGCTAAAATATGTTCTCTTGCAACACGAACCAAATCCAGATAAAATGCCAGATTGTGAATGGAGGCAATCTGTTTTGCCAGATATTCTTTCGCTACGAAAAGATGTCTTACATACGCTTTGGAATATTCTTTATCTACAAAACTTGTCCCAAACTCATCGAGAGGCGAAAAATCGTTTTTCCATTTTTCGTTTTTCATGTTCATCACGCCCTGCCATGTGAACAGCATTGCATTTCTGGCGTTTCTGGTCGGCATTACGCAGTCCATCATGTCAATTCCTAATCCGATACTTTCGAGGATGTTCCAAGGCGTTCCTACGCCCATTAAGTATCGTGGTTTTTCTTTCGGAAGAATGTCGGTAACTTCATCGGTGATTCTGTACATTTCTTCTTCCGGCTCACCTACGGAAAGTCCGCCGATAGCGTTTCCTTCCGCATTTTGTTCAGAAATAAACTCTGCGGAAATTTTCCTTAAATCAGAATAAGTTGAGCCCTGAACAATCGGAAACAATCTCTGTTTGTGTCCGTAAAGTTCTTTGTTGTTTTCCGTCCATTCAATGCATCTTTTCAGCCATCGGTGTGTCATTTCCATCGAGGTTTTCGCCTGATTGTATTCGCAGGGAAACGGTGTACATTCATCAAATGCCATAAAAATATCGCCGCCTATCTGGCGCTGGATTTCCATGGATTTTTCGGGCGAAATGAAATGAAAACTTCCGTCGATATGCGATTTGAATTTCACGCCTTCTTCCGACATTTTCCGGCTTGCAGAAAGTGAAAAAACCTGATAACCGCCGGAATCCGTAAGAATCGGCAAGTCCCAGTTCATGAATTTATGAAGTCCGCCCGCTTCCTGCATGATTTCCATTTTCGGGCGGAGATAGAGATGATACGTATTCCCGAGAATTATTTGCGCTTTGATGTCTTCTTTCAGTTCGCGCTGATGAACGGTTTTCACGGATGCTACAGTTCCTACCGGCATAAAAATCGGTGTCTGAATCGTTCCGTGGTCGGTGGTAATAATCCCTGCTCTTGCTTTTCCCGAGGAGGTTTTTTCAATTTCAAAAAATCGCTGCATTATTTATTTTGATAAGTAATCGGGTTTTTCTTTTTCTTTTTTCTCAATATATTTTTTTGCGCCCGGGTCTTTTTCAATGATAATTTCCTGTGCGCGGTCGAAAATTTTCTCGATTTTTCCGGTGGCAATATAGTATCGGTAACTTTCTGAAAAGTCTTTTGGTTTGATTTTCAGCTTGTTAAATACAGCAGCCGTCTGGTCGTTGATATTGATACCGGAATCAACAATCATGAGCTGGTCGCTGATGGCGAGTTCTGCTACGGCTTCTGCCATTTTTTTCTCAGAAATGAGATGTTCCGGACGTTCGACGATTTGGGAACAGGAAACCAATCCGAGAAAAACAAAAAAAACAATCAGTTTTCTCATAGTTTATTAATTATCGATTTCCATTTCAGATTGAGGATTCCGAATACGGCTTCACCGATGATTCCGCCGTTCATTTTGCTTTCGCCTTTTACTCTGTTGGTGAAAATAATCGGAACTTCCACGATTTTATATCCTTTTTTGTAGGCGCGGTATTTCATTTCAACCTGAAAACCGTAACCTTTGAGTTTTATTTTATCCAGGCCGATTCCCGTGAGGGTTTCTTTTTTAAAGCAGACAAATCCTGCAGTGGTATCATGCACCGGAATTCCGAGTATTGCACGAACATATCTGGAGGCAAAATAGGAGAGAAGAACCCTCCCCATAGGCCAGTTTACTACGTTTACGCCTTGAGAATACCGTGAACCGACGGACATATCCGCATTTTTGCAGGCTTCAAAAAGTTTGGGCAAATCCTGCGGATTGTGGGAAAAATCAGCGTCCATTTCAAAAATATAATCGTATCCGTTTTCGATTGCCCATTTGAATCCGTGTATGTAGGCTTTCCCAAGTCCGTCTTTCACTTTTCTTATGGTAAGGTGAAGCTGCCCGGGAAAATTGCTTTGCAAATTTTGTACAATTTTCGCGGTTCCGTCCGGTGAAGAATCGTCAACGACAAGAATATGAAAGCCTTCTTCCAGACTAAAAACGGCTGAAATAATGCTTTCGATATTTTCTTTTTCGTTATAGGTTGGTATGATAACCAGTTTTTTCATCATGAAAATTAAGCTGCAAAGATACTGTTTTTGCGTTTCCTTCTTTTCTTTTTATTGCTTAATGAATAACGTTTTTTCCCGAATGTCTGAAATTAGTTGTTAATAAAATCTCCGAAGAATTTTCTCCGGAGATTTTACTTGTATCTTTTTGCTTTTGCCTTGGCTATTTACTTCGGTAGTTTTCTTGCCAAAGCACGGTTGGCTCTTTCGACTGCTTTTTTCTCTTTCCAGTCCATGTATTTCTTTTTGTATCTGCGTTTCATGAAATTATCGAAATTTCTCTGCACCGTAAGATTCCAAAGAGAATGTGCTTTTACCGCCCACGATTTGTCCCACGCACGAAGCGAAATGGAGAAACTTCCGTCCAGATATTTCATCCAATGCCACCAGCCGGTCGGCATGAACAGCGTATCTCCGTGTTCGAGGAAACATTCGATTCCCTCTACGCCGTCTAATGCAGGAAATTTTTCAAAATCCGGATTGGAAATATCGTAATCTTCCAGAGAATATGTGGCATAAGGAATCTGGTAAAGTCTTTCTTTCCATTTGTAATCGAAAAGCAGAATGTGTTTTCTTCCGTTGAAATGCGTGTGGAAAATATGTGCCATATCAATATCGAAATGCAGGAATGTAACCGAGCCTTTCCCTCCGAAGAACATATTCGGATATTTATCGAGAAAACCGCCCATTAATTCTTTCGGCGAAATATAATCTTCGAGCAGTTTCGGAGCATATTTTATCGGGTCGAAAAGGAAAATACGCAGGTCGGTAGGTTCTCTTTCAATCAGGTCGATATAATCGGCGAATTTCATTTTCGCGGCGGAAGCGTTAATCGGAGCAGAAGGGTCGGCTTTTGAAGAATCGTACAGCGGAACTTCCACATCGCCTACCGTTTCTTTCATGTAGTCCATTGTCCATTTTTTGTAGGCAGGCCATTTTCTCGCCATGTTTTTGATGACAACGGGAGTTCTTGTTTTCAGGTATTTCTCCTCAAACTCCTCTTTTGTGATGTCATCTACGATGTCTATCGGTTTTAGAATCAGTCCCATTTATTCATAAATTAGAATGCAAAATTAATTAAAATTAATATATGCACTGAGCATCATTTTCATAAAATTATAATAAATTTCAGGCTATTCATTTAACCCATTTCCAAAATTGAAATCTTACTTCTGTAACAAAACCGAAAAATTTCAAACTAATACAACAAAATTATTTTACTATGAGAAAAGGCTTGATACTGTTTATGGGGATTTTTACCACGATGATGGCGTATGCACAGACGACAATAACGGGAAAAATTACGGATGAAGACGGAAAACCACTCGCCAGCGCGAGCATAACTGTAGAAGAGCCGGGGAAAGATGCTATTATGGCGTATTCTATTTCCAATTCCAAAGGAGAATACAAAGTAACTTTTACCTCTGCGGAATCCTCTGTGGATATTAAAGTGAAAGCCTTTAACCAAAAACCACAAACCCAAAACGTAAAAAACAGCAACCAAACCGTAAATTTCACTCTGCAGAACGATGCCACCGAAATTAAGGAAGTAAAGCTGAAAACAAAACTCATCACCAAAAAAGGAGATACGATTTCCTATGATTTGAAAGCATTTGAAAGCAAAGCCGACCGAACCCTCGCCGATGTTTTGAAGAAAATTCCGGGAATAGAGGTGAATCCGGACGGAAGTGTGCTGTATCAGGGCGAAGCGATTAATAAATTTCTTGTCAACGGAAAAGATTTGATGGAAGGTGGTTACGGAACGGTAAATAATTCCCTTCCAAAAGATGCGGTGCAGAAGGTGGAAGTTCTGGAAAATCACCAGCCGATAAAAATTCTTCAGGATAAAGTTCCGTCAGACAAAGCCTCACTGAATGTCGTTCTCAAAAAATCCGTTACCATGACCGGTCGCGGAGAAGTGGGCGCAGGAATGGCCCCTTTTCTTTGGAATGTAAAGCTCACGCCAATGTTCTTCGGGCAGAAAAATCAGTGGGTAGTGAATTATAAAACCAACAATACCGGAGAAAGCGTGGAAAAAGAAGGGAATATGCTGGGAGGTTTCGGACGTTGGGAAGGACGGAGAAGCCAAGCGACGCAAAAAATATGGCTCAGCACAGAAACCGCCCAAACACCGAGTATTCCGGAAAAAAGATATTTGCTGAACAATGTGCATTATTTCTCCGCAAACCTTTTGACCAATCCATTCAAAAACAAGGAGTGGGAACTGAAAGCCAATACCAGCTATTCCAACAACGCAGTTGAAAGGGAGCAAAAAGTTGTTAGGGTTTATGAAGAAGGCTCACCGATAGTGGAAAGCGGAGGAACTTTCATTGATTCCAAAGCGAATAATTTTTACAATAACGCACTGAAAGGAGAGCTTATCTTTTCCAAAAATGCCAAAAAAGGTTTCTTTAAAAACACCACGACATGGAACAGCTACTGGAATGACACCAAAGCCAATATTTCCCACCTTACGCCGGATACCGAAATATTTGCAGATGAGGTGGTGAACGCTCCTTCCGGAATGTTTCAGAACTCTTTGAGCACGATAGTTCCGTGGAAAGAAAAACTCGTGAACGTGATGAGCTACGTCAGTTTCCAGAATGACAGGCAGACTTTGCTGGTGAATCCCGCCGGATATATGGGAAGCGCGCTGAGCGGATATGAAACCGGAAAACAGCTTGCGAAATCCAACACTGCGATTATCAATCATTCCGCCTCTGTCGGATTTACTTATAAAAAATTTACGCTTACGCCGGAAGTGGGACTTAATATGAGTTTCAGCAAGCTCGAATCCGCATTGTACGGTGTGAACGGGAACAGCCAGACACAGTTGGGAGCGGACTACATCAATGATAATGAGTGGAATGAGGTTCAGCCTTTCAGCCAGTTGGGAATCAATTACAAATCCAACCAGTTCAATTTCAACCTGAATTTACCGTTTAATTTCTACGAAATTGCTTATAAAGATAATTTCAGAAACAATACGATTGAGAAGAACAAACTGGCTTTTGAGCCGAGTATGTTTGCGAGTTATGATTTCGCCTCATTCTTCAAACTTTGGGCGTTTGCGGGTCAGTCGTACGACTTCGGAAACTTCGGATTTTTGTATGAAGGAGCAATGTATACCAGCCCGCTCAATTCCACAATTCGTTACGGCTCGTTAATCAATATGCCGGAATATCTGAACAGGAATGTCGGTTCACGCCTGGAATACAGAAATCCGTTGAATAATTTGTTTTTTAATGTCCGTTTCGGGTACAATTCCAACAAGCGGAATATCATGGAAAAGTATACTTCCGACGGAATCAATAACGAGCTTAGCTTAATTGCAATTCAGAACACGATTATTTCACGCTCTCAAAGTGCGGAAATCGGAAAATATTTCCCGAAATTCAAAACCAATGCTTCGGTGAATTTTTCCAACTCACATTCCAACAGCTATGCTTTTACCAACGATATTATCTCTAAAGTGATTAACGACAGACAATCTTTGGGCATTAAATTCAACAATACCTATTTCAAATGGATGAGCGTGGATTACAATATCTCTTTCAACTGGTCGTCCAACGAGAATCTGGCGTTAAACAGAATCAATAAATCCTCCGGCTGGAATCACAATCTCGCGACGTATATTTATCCTGCGGAAAGCCATACTTTCGGGTTCTTTTGGGATGATTTGACGTCGGGTGTGTCGGGAAAATCTTTCCGAAATTCCTTCTTTGATGCGTCTTATCAATACACATGGACGAAAAAGAAAATCGACTTCGAGCTGAAATGGCTGAACATCGGAAGCCGCAAAGTGTATGAAAGCATTTCTTATGATGCTGCCAGTATGCTTACAACCAGCGAAATATACAATATCCGCCCGAGCCAGTTCCTCTTTACGGTGAAGTTTAATTTTAAATAAAGAAAAGCGTGTCAAGATTAAGATTTAAAAATAATCAATAAACGCAAAGTTTATTACATCAAATTATAGCGAGCAAAGATGTTCCGCCTGTGGCGGTTTATTAAGCGTATGCTTAATAGTGAATTTATTCACCGTCTTTGCTTCCTGAAAATAAAGAAGCATCCGGCTGAAAACTTTGCGTTAGAAAATCTTTGCAAATGCACCAAAGCTAAAAAGGGGAACAATCACGAACATCCGCAGTCCTTACCGCACCCCGTTTTTTTGCCGTCGAATTTTTTAGAAGAAAAATTTTTCTTGAAAATTCTGAAAACATAATAACAGGCAAAAGCGAAAGCCAGCGCAAGGATGATGTATTGTAGGGTTAAAGAATTCATTCTTAAAATGTTCAAAGTTTAAGGTTTAAAGCTCAATGTTGTGCCCGAAACCAATTTTTTTATAAAAATAAGCAATCCTTCAAGGTTTTAAAATCCTTGAAGGATTTTTATTTCAAAGTTATTAAACTTCCATCTTCCAACTTACTTAGTCGCTCATTAAAATAACACAATTAATTAACAATCAATAAAATAAAGTTCAATATAGATGTTTTATATTACAAGAATTTGTATATTAGAGCCTTAAAACCTTGCAAATTATGTTGGGAAAAAATC
>JASGDB010000098.1:0-13133 GCA_049841315.1 Bergeyella sp.
AAAATTGAATCTGACAGAATTGGTTGTGAATCGCTTTCAAAATTTTATGTATCTTTGGGATACGAGACAACAGAAATGCTTGGGGTTACAGTAACAACTGTGTTGTGAATCGCTTTCAAAATTTTATGTATCTTTGGGATACGAGACAACTTTACACCCTTGCATCCATTCCATATAGCGGTTGTGAATCGCTTTCAAAATTTTATGTATCTTTGGGATACGAGACAACAGGTTTACGGCGTGGAACTACGAGGACGCTGTTGTGAATCGCTTTCAAAATTTTATGTATCTTTGGGATACGAGACAACCGACCAACTGCGGCTCATCACATGACCAGGGTTGTGAATCGCTTTCAAAATTTTATGTATCTTTGGGATACGAGACAACCTCAAATTAATCTACTGAAATTCAGTAGATTAATTTGGTTTTTAGGATTGAAAAAATCAGAATAATTCCAACTGCTGCCAGGTTGGTGGTGGTTCTTCTTTGTTTCTGGCAAAGAAAATTTCAATGTCGCCGAACTGCTTGTCCGTAATGCACATTATGGCGACTTTTCCGGCTTTCGGAAGCATTGTTTTTACTCTTTTGATGTGGACTTCCGCATTTTCCCGACTCGGACAATGACGCACATACATCGAAAACTGAAACAGCGAAAAACCGTCATCAAGCAGACCTTTGCGGAATTTGTTGGCATCTCGCATATTGATTTTGGTCTCAGTCGGCAAATCGTATAGAACAAGAACCCACATAATTCGGTAAGCATTAAAACGGTCTTGATTCATATCCCGAAATGTGTTTCTGATGACAACGCTCCGCGTGAGGGCGCAGGCGAAAATCCTTTTTCCGAAAGGGAAATGCGGCTGCGGAAAAAGATTGCAGCCGAAGACCGACCCTTTGTTTTTGTCGGGGAAATGCGTTGGAAAAAACAAAGGGACACGCCCAAATTATTGATATTGTTTCTAATGTTTTCATATCAGTTCGGGGTAAGAAATCTGGCGTTTTTCGCCCGTGTAACATTTGTAAAGCGAACTTGTCGTGGTTTTTACGGCGACTAAAAGCGGGCGTTTCAGCCCATCAATTTTCACGTCTTTGGTGGCGATTTGCATAATGTGGGCTTTGAATTCTTTGGTCAAATCCTCGCAATCAGGATTTTTCGTGAGCCAATCCATTACCAATAAATCGGCAAACGGACGATACGGCTCCATCAAATCATCGGCAAGACAATACGGATTGTATTTGTTTTTATGGAAAATCCCGAGAACAGGCAATAATCCCGCTTCTACAATGGCTCTGGCAACAATGCTCCGCAAAACGGAATATCCGAAGTTGAAAAACTGATTCGGCGAATCTCCAAATCTTTGTCGAAGAAAATCTAAACTTATCAAATATTTCCAATAATGCTGTGCGGCGATGCCTTCCATATTGGTAATGTCGCCGCTTTTTACGTTTTTCTGATATTCCTGCATCGGCTCGTAATAATTTCCGAGTTTCCGCAACACTTCTTTTTGGTTTTCAATTTTACATTCTACGGTTTGTTTCCATAGTTGTTTTTTCAGCGGTTCGCTGGCTTCCAACTGGTCTTTTACCCGCTGAGAATGTTCGGAATGTCCGTGAATCGGGAGCATTATTCCGTGTGGCAAATGGTGCGAATCGCAACTGACCACCACCACATTATTGCCCATCATTCTTTGGATTAACTGATGCGAAATGGTAATCTGAAAATGGTCTAACATCAACAATCCCAAATCTTCTATCGGAATTTTTGCTTTCATTTCTTTGGTTTCGGGACAAAGAATATACATCTGCTCGTCTTTGAGTTTGAGATAAGCGGGATTGCCGATGTAGATGGAGCGGAAGAGCATTTTATTGAATTTATATTTTTGAAATATTTCCTAATCTGTCCACTTTTAGTTTGATGCAAACTTCTTTAATTCTCACAATATTTTCGATATCAATAGTTGTTTCCAACTTATTCAAACTTCCAAATTCTCCAATCTTGCTTTTTGCATCATAACTCTTTATCAATGAAGCGATATTTGAATGAATAAAATGACATTCACTTCCTGTGCTGCTTACCATTTTATAAATTCTTCCCTTTTGCTCTTTCGTCAAATTATCGAAATCAATCATTGCAACATTTTCATCTTCAATTGGAACATACACCAAATCGTTCGGCGAAAGATGAAATAGATAATTAACTTCAACTTCTTTATTATTGTGTTCTAAAATGTTTTTTATTGGAATATCCGTTCTTGCGGATTTTTCTACATTAGTAGAAACTTGCAGTTTCTGATGTTCAATAACTTCGTTTAATGGAATTGTATCAAACATCCGTGCCTTAGTATCTTTTCTTTCATATACAGCGAAAAACAAATTCGTTCCTTTTGCTGCCTCTACAAATTTTGATTTTTTGTTTCCTTTTTGCCCAACTTGGAATTTGCTTCCCAATTCAAAAATCCGTGCTTTATAAATCGGTTGATGTGGTTTTCCGTCATTGTATTGAGCGATGTTTTTATTCATTTCTTCCAAACCCTCGGGCGAAAACGCTAATTCGGGACTGCCTTTTATTTCAAGATAATTTTTAAGGATTTTCTGAATTCCGGTATCTGTGATAGATTCTATGGTTCTTAAATTGAATGAAGTATCAATGCTTTTTCTGGTTGCAGTCAGTATTTTTCCTTTCGGAACGTTTATATGTGGCAAATCAATTTTTCCCGAAATAGTATCTTTGTGCATCGGTTTCCGAATAGCCCAATTCACGCCTTTTTGCTCAACTTTTATTTTTTTGCCGTTTTCAAATTTTTCGTATTTGTTGGTTGCTTTGTTGATGACACGCAAATTTTGTTTGAAACTCACAATAATTTTACTTAACTCGTCTTTTGCTTCTTTGGTAAAATTATCCCAAGGTTTTTTGAATTCCGTGAATTTGTCCCGCTCTTTTCCGTCTTTGTCTTTCCATTTTTCGGTGTTGCGAAGTTTGTGCTGCAAATCATATCTTTTCAAATCGGATTTTGCCGATTGATTGTTGAGTAGATTAACGTGGTCGCGTGTCGCACAAGCAATTACGAGTGCGTCCAAAGCGTGATGTCTGTGGTCAATTCTTTTCTTTTGAAAACCTTTTGAAAGTTCCAGCGGAATAGTCGGAATCGTCTTGTTGTTCGTGTTTTTTGAAGTGAAAACTTCCGAATTAGTAAGTGTATTCATTCGCTCAAAACGAGGTAAAACGAGTTCGTTCCAAACATCGTTCAATCCCCAATCCTGCTTTAAAGTTGAAGTAATTTTTCCGTTTCCGGGAATCAGATTTTTTGAATTAACGCCGTCATCATCTTTCTCTGCACGAACAATATTTGACAAAACCTGCGAAACAAATTTGCTGATATATCTTGTGTCATTCAGTTGGCGTTCAATCATTTTTTCGGGAATTTCTTCCAATAAAAGTTTTGTCCGTTTTGCCTTGTTTTTCGCATAATGTTCTTTCACAAATTCTTTGTATTCATCTTCCGTAAAAACCTTGAACTGCTTGTTTCCGTCTTGCAAAATTTCGCCCGAATGATTTTTAATAAATTCCAAACCGAGTTGGTTATCTTTCTTTTTGTTCACAACCGATTCGCAAATCACTTTATTGCTCAAACTGTCGTCAAAATAACGGCTTTGCGGAATAACGTGCTCTATTTCATATTCAGCCGTAAATAGTTTGCTGAGCGGAATCGGCTGACCGGTATAAGGCGATTTGTATTTTTGTTCCAGCCAAAGTTTGTAGCGGATTAATTCTACTTTTGTCGGTTGAGCCGTTTTGCTTATTTTCAGAATATCGTCCGGAATTTCAATATCGGAATTTAAAACGCCGTCTTCATAAATCTTCAAAATATCCTGCTGAATCGGCGAATACGGACGGACATTTTCTATATCCGAATCGTTTTTCAGCTCGGCAATCAACGCTTTTATTCTTAAATTCGTATTTTCATTTTCGGTAACGATGTTTGTCAGCCGTTTCCTATCTTCGGCTGTATTTTTCATTTCCCTACCCAACTCGATATGAATTTCGTTAAAGAAATCTTTTTCGCCGTTTCCGTATTTTGTCCAGATGTCTTTTACAACCCGCAAAGTTTCGGTAATGACCTGTTCTACAATCGGATTGCGAAGCGAATGTTGTTTGAAATTTTCAAGATATTTTTCCAAATCCGCAACCGAATTCCATTTTCCTGCAAGATTGGCTTCGGAATGTCGGTCGTAAACCACATAACTTGCCAACCAAAGTTGCAAACCCTGAAAATGGTTTTTATCCGTCAATTTAATGGCTTTTTCACGAACCCGATTTTGGATTTCTTCATCAAATTCGCCTGTCAGGATTTTGTCAATTCGGGCTTGTGTTTTCGGGTCAATATTTTCCCAATTCCAATATTTCCCGATGCGAAGCAAAGGCAAGAGTTTCTTGACCGCTTTTTCTGAAAATGAACCGTATTCACTCGAAAAGGGCTTGAATTTTTTGAAATTTTCTACAAATGAAACGGCGTTTAAATGATGTTTAAACGCAAATGTTTCCAATGCTTTTTCAAATTCGTTTTTATCGGTTACGGAATAGATAATGTGCCAAAGTTGCTGCTCAATTTCTCTCGTTAAAAAATCGGCAGGAACGTTTTCTGTTTTTTCCAGTCGCTTGCGGATTTCGTAGCCGGTTTCGTTCATCGGATAGGTTTTGGATTCGTCTTTTTCCGAATCGTAAACATAATTCCAACGGTATTTTGCAGTTTCTTTTTTGAGTTCGGCATCAAATGCTTTTGGTTTTGCATTCGGATATTTTTCTTTCAGAATCGGTTTGATAAAATATTCCAAAATATCGTTATGATTGACCTCTTTTTTCGACATCAGAAATTCAAACAGATTTTCTTTGTCTTCATCTGATTTGATAAATTGAGAAGTAACATCGCTATCGTCATCTTTCAAATATATTTTCAGATTATACAACCATTGCCAAACCCGAAATTCCTGATAAAAAGGGTTGGATTTGGGAATGGCTTTCAGGTATTCTGTTATTTCAATTTCTTTTTCGTTTTCGTCTTTCTTTTTGTATGTTCTAAATTCCAAAGAACAATTTCCGACAGACGATTTTTGACTTTTCAGCGGACGCTGGTAAAAAATAATATCGTTCAAAAACAAATGCACAAAATCTCTTTTGCCCAATTGCAGTTGATGTGCTTCGTTGTTTTTGTATAATTCCCGAACGCAATCGTTATACAACTCATCGGTAAACAATTCGGGTTGTAGTTCGATTTGTTTTTCTAAAATGGCTTTAAGTTCTTCTTTGTAGAATTTCCGTTCAATGGTGCGAACTAATTTTCCTCGGATTTTTTGAGTAGGGTTTTGTAGGAGAGTTTCGTAAATGTATGTCCCTACGGTTTTTTCAGAAACTTTTAAATCCTTTTCAGTTTTTAATTTAATCAATTTCCATTCTGTTTCCCATTCTGCATCGGTAGGAATAGAAAATCGCTGACTTAATAACCCGTTTTCTTCGTATTTATCATTTCCGTCTTTATCTAAATCAACTGTTGCTATAATGTTCTTTTCCGTATTAATCCATTGTGGAATTTCTTTTTTGAATATTTTCCCTTTATTACCGTTTGATAATTCTACAACTAAAACCTTTAACCCTTTGTAAACTACATTCGTATCGGTAATAGATTTGATGATTTGTTTGTCAAAATATTTTCGTGTTTTTGCAGTTTTCGTAGCATCTTCATCCTCTTCGCCACGCAACTGATAATAACCACGTTTTTGGTTGAAGTTTAAAATCAGCCAAGCCAATTCTTCTTTGGTTATTTTATCGGTTAATGCTTTTTTTCGCAAGTAATAAATTGTCCAATCGTAAGGAATTTTTGCATCTTGACCGTTTGCTTTGAAATCTTCCAGCATTTCGGCAAAAGACGTTTGGAATAAAAATGAAAATTTTCCGTTTTCATCTTTTTTCCAGGGCAGTTTGGTTTCCGTTTCGTCTTTGAATTTCCCGAAACGTTTTTCAAAATCAATATCATCGGCATAATGTTCGGGCAAAAAACCCAACACATTCAGCACTCTGTGCAAACGTTCTCTGCGAAGATGATTTCGTTCATACAATCTTCGCGTCCCTCTGAAACCTGTTCTTGAAGCCGTTTGAGAAATGGAATTCCCTCTGTCAAATTCGCCTAAAATATCTTGACTCATCGGAATAATCCGACTTCCCAAACCGAGAATTTTTCCCGTTTTATTTTCAAAATTTTGTTGGATAAGTGCCCAACCAATAGAGTTTGTTCCCAAATCCAACCCAAGTATATATTTTGCCATCATTCAAAATTTAAAGTTTCTAAAATTAACAATAAAATTTCATTTGCTTTGGTTTTTATGAAAATTTACTTTATATTTGTTTCATAATTTTGAAAGCGATTCACAATAAGGATTATTCCGTTGTGAAAACATTTGGGTTACCTCTTGTCCATAATCAGGAGGTTTTTTTATACCCAAATGTTTAGCTTCGCTGAATCTTCGATTTCAGCGAACACCTTTTTAAAAATATTGTGAGATAAAACATTCAAGGCAGGGCAACTCGCCTATTTTCGTAAAAAACAACTACTGATATGAAACCACAACTCTCAAACACCAATAAAAAAACATACTCCCAAATCCTCTCCTTTTTCACAGAAGAAAATTGGAAAAAAAACAAAAAGAATTTCCATAAAAACACTGAGAATTTTTTCAGCGGAAAAAAGGGAGAAACCTTTGTCATCACAACCGAAAAATCCGTTCAATATCTGATTGGTTTGGGAGAAAATATTCAGAATTTTGAAATTCAGAAAACGGCGAATGATTTTTCACAAAAAAATAAAAAAAACTTACAGCCCGTTCCTACAAAAATTGAGGCGGAAAATTTCAGCGAAAGTCATTTAGAATCACTTGTCAAAGGACTTTTTTTGGGGACATATCAATATCCGTTCAAACCGGAACACCCTTTCTGGAATGAAAAATTTGAACTCCATATCGAAAACTCCACAGCGGAAAAACTGACTGAAATTTCACAGAAAACACTCGCTCTCTGCAACGGACAATTTTCTGCAATGGACTGGCTGAACAAACCCGCCAATTTCAAAAAAACAAATGATGTTTCCGCTTTTCTGAAAGACATTTCCCAAAAATACAAATTCAAATACACGGCTTTCAACAGAAAAGAATGTGAAAAATTAGGATTAGGTGCTTTCGTTTCCGTGAATCAGGGCAGTTCGATGGATTGTGCTTTCACGATTCTCGAATATAAAAGTTCTGTAAAAAATGCAAAAACCGTCGGTCTGGTCGGGAAATGCGTTTTGTTTGACACCGGCGGAATTTCCCTGAAAAATTCGGACAATATGCACTATATGAAATCCGATATGGGAGGAGCAACTGCCGTTATCGGAACGTTGATTGCCGCAGCAGAACAGAAACTTCCCGTAAATATTGTCGCGATTTTACCAATTACCGACAACGCCATTTCCGAAAAAGCCTATCTTCCGAGTGATGTGATTACCGCTTACAACGGAAAAACCATTGAAGTTCTGAACACCGATGCAGAAGGCAGAATGACGCTTGCAGACGGACTTTCCTATCTTTCAAAAAATTATAAAACCGACGTTTTGATTGATTTGGCAACTTTGACGGGAAGTGCCGTGAGAATGTTCGGAGATACGTGCGGAGCAATGTTTTCCAATAATGAAAATCTGAAAAATTCACTGATAAAATCCGCTGATGAAACCAATCAAAGATTGTGGAATCTTCCGCTTTGGGGCATTTGGAAAAACGACATCAATTCCGATGTTGCCGATTTTAAAAATATTTCAATGAAACCGATTGGCGACTGCATTGTTGCTGCAAAATTTTTGGAGCAATTCATTGAAAACCACCCAAATTGGGCGCATCTCGACATTGCCGGAGTTGCCTTTGGAAACGTAAATTATGCCAAAGAAAAAGCCGCAACAGGATACGGCGTTCAGCTTTTGTTAAATTTTCTTAAAAATATCGGATAAAAATTAGTTTTTTAAAAAATTTCTCTGTATAATTGAATTTGAATTTTCAAATCCGAATTAAAATTAAAAAATCAGTATTGATTATTTAACAAAAATTTTAATTCTTTTTTGAAAATTTATCAATTCTTAAAAATCGTTATATGGAGGAGAAAACTATAGTATGCATTTCTTGTTATTATAAAGGATACGATTTTATGGACGAGATGAAACGTCTCGGCAATAAAGTTATTTTAATCACATCCGAAAACCTAAAGGAGAAAAACTGGCCGTGGCACGCTGTTGACGAGGTATTTTATATGCCGGAAGTTGCCCCGTCCGTCTGGAATCTCGACCATCTTGTGCAAGGTTTTTCCCACCTGATGACCACGAGAAAAGTCGATGCAGTCGTTGCCCTCGATGACTATGATGTGGAAAAAGCGGCACTCATCCGCGAAACATTCCGTATTCCCGGAATGGGACAAACCACGCACCGCTATTTCCGCGACAAACTGGCAATGCGCCAACAGGCAAAAGATACAGGAATCAGCGTTCCGGAATTTACCTCAGTTTTCAATAATGATGTGATTCGGGAATTTATCGAAAAAATTCCTGCACCTTGGGTTCTCAAACCCCGTTCCGAAGCCTCTGCAAGCGGAATAAAAAAAATACATTCCGAAAGCGAGCTTTGGGAAGCAGTCAATAATCTGGGAGATGAAAGACATCTTTTTCTTTTGGAAAGTTTCAAACCCGGCGATGTGTATCACGTTGATTCTTTGGTATATAACAAAGAAATCGTTTTTACCTGCTGTTCAAAATATCTCGCTCCGCCGATGAAAGTTTCCCACGAAGGAGGCGTTTTCCGAACCAAAACTTTGAACCGTTATTCTGAAGAATTCATTGCCTTAAATGAAATCAACACTTCAGTTCTGCATAATTTCGGACTAAAAAATGGAGCAACGCACAGTGAATATATCAGAGGTGAAGACGGAAAATATTATTTTCTGGAAACTTCATCGCGTGTTGGCGGTGCGCACATTCCCGACCTTGTGGAAGCGGCAACAGGAGTCAATATCTGGAGAGAATGGGCACGTCTGGAAACCGCTCTGCTCCGAAATCAGCCTTATACAGTAGAAAAACCAACCGGATTTTTTGCAGGACTTATCATCGCTCTGGCAAAAGAACTTCATCCCGATACATCAGGGTATGAATGTGAAGAAATTTACCAGTTTCTCCCGATTGACAACCACATCGGAATCGTCTACAAGTCCGATAATGAAGCCAATATACAGGAACGTTTGGACGAAGCCGCACAAAAAATCACGGAAAACATCCTCAATATCATTCCGCCGAAAGAAAAACCGACATCGTGAAGAGTTGGGAAATTGGAAATTTGACTGGGAGAATTTGAGATTTGGAGAATGGGAGAATTTGGGACTTGGAGAATTCCCCTCCTTTGGAGGGGTGGCAAAATTTTCTGAGAGAAAATTTTGACGGGGTGGTTAACTTGAAACCTGAAACTTTGAACTTGAAACTTTAAACCTTGAACTTTAAAAATTATGCCAAAAATAGAACACACCGATTATTATTCGCACATTCTCGGAATGAGCCTGAAAGTGGAAGTTACCGGACATTTCGGTTATCCGATTATTATGTTTCCGACTTCGCAGGGTTCTTATACGCAGAATCACGATTTTTACCTGAACGACAGCATCAACTGGTTTGTGGAACAGGGAATTGTAAAATTATACAACATCCAGACGATTGACCAATGGAGTTTTTACGACAAAGGAATTCATCCTGCGGACAGAATCCGGAATTATGAATTGTGGGTGCAGTTCATCCGTCAGGAATATATTCCGTATATTCAGAAACTGCATCAGACTCACAGAGTTGCATTGGCAGGAGCAAGTTTCGGAGGCTATCACGCTGCCAATCTTGCGTTTCGTTTTCCGGATTTGGTTTCGCATCTTTTCTGCCTTTCCGGAGCGTTTTCCATCAGGAATTTTATGGACGGATATAATGACGAACTCGTCTATTTCAACTGTCCCCGCGAATTTGTACCGAATGATGAAGCCTTTAAATACAAACATATGCACATTGTTCTCAGCACTTCCGATGAAGACATCTGCCTCGAACAAACCCGTGAAATGGCAAGAATCCTGGATGCAAAAGGAATCAACAACTGGTACGACGAAAGAAAATGGATTAATCACGACTGGCCGCTTTGGAGGATGGTTTTTCCGATGTTTGTCGGAAAGTTATTCGGTTAAATGGAGTTTGAAGTGGTTTGATTTGGTTTGATGTAGTTTGAAAAATAATCTGTTGAAATTTAAACTTTCAAATAATGTCAAATTAATTCAAACAAAAAAATCAAAACTATGGCAACGATAACACGCTTTGAAGATTTGGAAATATGGCAACTTGCAAGACAATTCAGTAAAGAAATATGCAGACTAGCAGAAAGAGAAATTTTCAAAAAAGATTACAAACTGAAAATGCAGATAAAAGGAAGTGCAGGCTCTGCAATGGACAATATTGCGGAAGGTTTTGAAAGAGAAGGGAATGGAGAATTCAAACAATTTCTGTACATCAGCAAAGGTTCAGCCGGAGAAACAAGGTCTCAATTGTACAGAGCATTTGACAATAATTTTATAGAGGAGAATGAATTTAATCAATTAAAAACAAAAGCGGAATATTTGAGTGTTAAAATCAAAAATTTTATCAATTATCTCGAAACCACCGAAATAAAAGGTAGAAAGTATAAGAAATAAATCCAAATCAAACAATCTCAAACCAAATCAAACAACATCAAACTATTTCAAACTAAAAATATATACTATGGCAAAAAAAGTAGGAATTTTATTCGGTATGGAGGACACATTTCCGTGGGCTTTCATTGATAAAGTAAATGAACTTGGAAACGGCGAAATCGTTGCAGAACCTGTTTCCATTGACAAACTGGAACAAGGTGCAGATTACGGTTATGCCGTGATTATCGACAGAATTTCGCAGGATGTTCCTTTTTACAGAGCGTATCTGAAAAACGCCGCTCTGAACGGAACCTACGTCATCAACAATCCTTTCTGGTGGAGTGCGGACGAAAAATTTTTCAACAACGCTCTGATGACGAAACTCGGAATTCCGCTTCCGAAAACCGTACTGCTTCCCTCACACGAAAGACCGGAAAATACTACGGAAACTTCTTTCAGAAACCTGAAATTTCCGCACGATTGGGATTACATTTTCAATTACATCGGATTTCCGGCTTATATGAAACCTCACGACGGAGGCGGTTGGAGAAATGTATATCGTGTAGAAAGTCCCGAAGATATGTGGGCAAAACACGCAGAAACCGAGCAACTCGTGATGATGGTTCAGGAAGAAATCGTGTTTCAGGATTATTACAGAGTGTATTGTTTAGGCAAAAAATATGTACATATAATGCCTTATGAACCGAGAAATCCTCATCATTTAAGATATGCCACGACTCACAAAACCGAAGGAGAAGAACTGAAAAAACTTTTGAAACAAATCGAAGAACTTACCATTAAAATGAACGAAGCATTAGGCTACGATTTCAATACGGTGGAATTTGCGGTAAGAGACGGCATTCCTTATGCGATTGATTTCTGTAATCCTGCTCCGGATGCGGACAGAAATTCCGTAGGAGAAGAAAATTTCGCGTGGATTGTAGAACACGCCGCAAAATTAGCGGTAGAAAAAGCAAAAGAATACGTTCCCGGAAAAGCCAATATTTCGTGGGGGAAATTCGTGAAAGATTCTGCGAAATAATAATTTAAATAAAATCCTTCAAGGTTTCAGAAACCTTGAAGGATTCAATAAAAGCACAAATACAACACATTATGGAACATAAATTTACATTAGGTGTAGAGGAAGAATACCAGATTATTGATGCCGAATCACGGGATTTGGTTTCGCACGTTTCCAAAATCATCGAAGGCGGAAAAGCCACTCTCGAAGAACATCTGAAACACGAAATGCACGAATCCGTTGTGGAAATGGAAACCGGAATCTGCAACAATATTCGGGAAGTAAGAGATGAATTGTATTCTCTGCGGAAAAGGCTCATCAAAACCGCTCACGACCAGAATCTGCGTGTTTCCGGAGGCGGAACGCATCCTTTTTCCAGATGGCAGGACAATACCATTACCAAGCAAGACCGTTACGACAAAATCGTGGGAGATTTGGGAGATGTGGCACGTTCCAATCTGATTTTCGGGCTGCACGTTCACGTAGGGATTCCGGACAGAGAAGAAGGCGTGAGAATCCAAAACGTGATGCGCTATTTTCTTCCGCATATTTATGCGCTTTCCACCAATTCGCCTTTCTGGGTTGGAAGACAAACCGGATTTAAGTCTTACCGTCAGGAAGTTTTCGTGAAATTCCCGAGAACGGGAATTCCGAGTTATTTTTCCAGCGCGGCGGAATTTGATGCGTATGTAAACCTGATGATTAAGACCGGAACGATTGACAATGCCAAAAAAATCTGGTGGGATTTGCGTGTTCATCCGTTTTATCCGACCATCGAATTCCGGATTTGCGATATGCCGCTTCGTGTGGACGAAACCGTTTGTCTTGCCGCAATTATGCAGGCTTTAACGGCGAAAATCTATAAACTTCATCAGCAGAATCTCAGTTTCAGAAGTTACCGCAGATTATTGCTGAACGAAAACAAATGGCGTGCTTCCAAAGATGGAATCCACGCTCATCTGATTGATTTCGGGAAAGAGGAAAGCGTACCTTATGAAAATCTTCTGAAAGAACTTTTGGAATTTATCGACGACGTTGTAGATGAACTCGGAAGCCGGAAAGAAGTGGAATATGCCTGGGAAATTATGAAAAACGGAACCGGAGCAGACCGCCAGTTGAAAGTTTTTGAAGAAACCGGGGATTTGAAAAAAGTAGTGGATTATATGATTGCGGAAACGGAGTATGGGATTGTGAAGGAGTAAAATTTTGAATCCGGTTTTCATACTATTTAGTCGCTCATTAAAATAACACAATTAATTAACAATCAATAAAATAAGTTAAAAAACACTTGTTTTATATTGCAAGATTTCGCATCTTAGAGCCTTAAAACCTTGCAAATTATGTTGGGAAAAAATC
>JASGDB010000099.1:0-11788 GCA_049841315.1 Bergeyella sp.
TTTACAGATAACGCTGATTAAAAACAAATAAATAATCTGCGTTATTAGCAAAATCTGCGAGAAAATTCTCAAATAAAAATGATTTATACAACGAATTTCTCAATTTTTTAATGCGTTTAGCCTGATTTTTCAGTTGATGATTCTATTATTGATGATTCGGGATATATTGCTTCTAAACAACTTAAGAAGAAAAAAATTAAAAAAAAGTGATTTTTCAAAATTGAATAAATCTCGAATTTTGAATTTCAAATAGTAAAAAATATATTGGAAGAATTTTTTGACAACGAACTGGTAAAAAGGTTCGAGGAAATGATAGAGAACAATGAAGAATTCTACTTCGATACCGGAGAGCTGGAAGAAATCATTATCTACTACCTCGAGCTGGGGGACATCAGCTATGCGGAACAGGCGGTGGGCTTCGGCTTAAAGCTGCATCCCAATGCTCCCGAAATTAAAACCAAAAAATTAGAAGTGCTTCTGGAGCTGGAAAACTATCCGGAAGCCAAAAAAATCATCGAGGAACTCCGTGAATATTCCATGGAAGACACCGATTATCTCGTGTGCTGTGCGAAATATTATTCCAATCTCGGAAACCCGCGCAAATCCATTGAATATTGTGAAAACGCCCTTGAACTGGGAGAAGAAATCAACTTTCTTCACAATTTCATTGCCGATGAATACATCAATCTCGAAGACCCTTTTTCCGCACTAAAACATTACAGAGAAGCCCTGAACGCCGACCCTGCGGATGATTATGCGTTGGAAAACGTCATGTTCTGCTATAGCCGTCTGAAAAAAAGCAGGGAAGCAATAGAATTTCTCAACTCTTATCTCGACCATTTTCCGTTTTCGGAAACAGCCTGGTTCGAGTACGGACAGTTTTACTTCAACCGTAAAAATTACGAAGAAGCCATTCGCGGATACGATTATCTTTTAGCGATTAATTCCTCCGCAGTGAGCGTGTATTCCAACAAGGCGGCGTGCTACGAAGCTATGAAAGAATGGGGAAAAGCGATTGAAGTATACGAAGAAATGCTGGAACAGGAATATACCAAAGCGTTTACCTATTACAAAATAGGACTTTGCTATAAAGAGCGAAAACTTCCGGCTAATGCCATGACCGCCTTTCAGAAATCGCTAAGGGAAGACCCGCAGTTTTTTCTTTCGATGATGGAGCAGTCCTACATTTACGAAGAAATGGGTGCAATGAGAGAAGCGCTGCACTTTGCAAAAGAAGCGACTCAGCTCAGCGAAAATAATCTGAATTATCAGAAACGTCTGGCTTTTCTGCTGATTGATGCCGGAAATTTTGAGGAAAGTTTAAGCTGTCTGAAAAAACTCGTGGCAGCGGAAGGAAACCGTTTTTACAACTGGTACGCTTACACCGAAGTTCTCATGCTTCTGGGTGAATATGAGGAAGCCGTTACCGTTTTGCTGGCAGCGCTCAGAAAGCACCACAGAGCCGAACTGTATTACCAGCTGAGCAACTGCTATTTCAATCTCGGACATGATGAAAAAGCGAATAATGCTCTTGCCGGAGCATTGGAACTCGATGCTTCCATGCTGGAAGATATGGCAAAAAAATACCCTTTCCTGAAAGACAATACTTCTAAAAAATCGAGGAAAGGAGAGAAACGATAAAAAGAAAAGCACCAACTAAGGTGCTTTCTTTATTTTACTTCTGTTTCTTTGCCCACAGTTCCATTTTCCTTTCCAGCACCGCAAGCGGCATACATCCCTGGCTTAGCACCTCATCGTGAAAAGCGGCAAGATTGAATTTATTTCCTAAGGATTTTTCATACTTATTCCGAAGTTCTCGGATTTTCAACGCTCCTATTTTATACCCCAGAGCCTGTCCCGGCATTGCCATATAGCGCTCCACTTCGGCGGTTGCTGCAGATTCTTCGTAAGCAATATTATTTAGGAAATACTGAATAGCTTCCTCTCTTGTCATTTTTCCGGTATGAAGTCCGGTATCCACAACTAAGCGCACGGCACGGAGCATCTGATCGCTGAGGTAGCCCATTTTCTGATACGGGTCGGTGTACAGTCCGAACTCAGGGCCTAATGTTTCGCAGTAATGCGCCCAACCCTCGCCGTACGCTCCGAACCAGCCGAAACGCATGAATTTAGGAAGTTCTTTATTTTCCTGCTGGAGCGAAATCTGATAATGATGTCCCGGAATTGCCTCATGCAGAAAAAGAGATTCCATTCCGGAAGTTACATTGAATTTTGAAGGATCAGGAATCGGAATATAGAAAATTCCAGATCTTTTCCCGTCTGGTGTTCCCGGCACATATTCTGCGCTTGCCGTAGCTTCCCGGAATTTTTCCGTCTGGCGGACTTCAAAAGGTGTAACCGGCGTTACGTTGAACATGGTTTTCAGCTTAGGATTAATTTTTGTGAGAATCCCGTTGAATGCATCTATTACTTCTTTCGGTGTTTTGTAAGGCATCGCTTTCGGGTCTGCCGTAACGTATTTGATGAATTCTTCCAAAGTTCCTTTAAAACCAACCTGCATTTGCACTTTTGCCATTTCTGCTCTCAGCATGGCAACTTCTCTTTGCCCTGTTTTATTGATTTCTTCGGGGCTCAGATTAGTGGTTGTCCAGCTGTTTGCGAGGTATTCATACATTTCTTTTCCTTGCGCTATATCGTTGATTCCATCCGTGTTTCTTGCTTTCGGAAGGTAGTTTTTCTCAAGATAATCCGCCATTTTGGTATAGGAAGGAATAATGGTTTTTTTAATGGCATCTTCGTACAGTTTGGTGTATTTTCTTTTTTGTTCAGGCGAAAAATCTTTGGGGAAATTCTGAACAGGACCATAGAAAATATTTTTTTCCATTTCGGAAGTAACGATTTCATCGGCTTTCATCTGAGGAATCATTTTGACCACTAATTTTTTCGGAAGAACCACTCCGGTAGCAATTCCCTCATTGAAATTTCTAATTGCCTGTTCCATCCATTCCGGAAATTTTTCTACCCGTTTCAGCCAGTTATCGTAATCCTTTTCGGTTTTAAAAGGCTGGATTCCCTTCCCGCTTCCCAATAGCGGAAAATCGAGCGGAAGTCCGGAAAACTGCGTAAAAGGAATGTATTCGGGATGATAGGCATAGGCTTGTATTCTGTCTTTTAAAGTATAATCCAATACATCATACACTACTTTTTTATCATCAGAAAGGGAATTATAATCCACATTCTTCAACCGGTCTTCTGTTTTTTTATAGAAAGTGATTTCTTCATGAATATAATCTTTGTTAATATTAATCGGAAGCTGGTCGTTATACCGCTCATCGCCCTGCATGGTAGCCTCCACCGGGTGGAGCTTCAGGTATTGCTCGTAATAGTTTGCCGCAATAGAATCGAGATTTGCAAGTGTAACATTAGTATCCGGATAATCTTTCTTTTTACATCCGGTAAAAAATAAAAAGAATCCCCAAAATACCAATCCGATGGCAGAATGTTTTTTCATATTGAAATTTTTTGAAGGACTAAATTAGTAAAAATCCGTAAGGTTTCATCCGAAACTTTTAAAAATGGGATTAATTATTTTGTAATTCAATATGATTTAATTTGCTTTCGATGTTTTTGAATAGTGTTTTTAATATCGGCGCATGTATTTTTTAAGTAAATTTGCCTAAAAAGAATCGAATGCAGAAACCGCTGATATTAGTAACCAATGATGATGGAATTACCGCTCCGGGAATCAGAAGCCTCGTGGAATTTATGAATGAAATCGGTGAGGTGGTGGTGGTTGCCCCGAATTCTCCGCAAAGCGGAAAGGGACACGCCATTACCATTAATTCCACTTTGACTTATGAAGAAATCAACCTTGATGGCCCTCAGAAAGATTTTTCGCTGAGCGGAACTCCCGTAGACTGCGTGAAATTTGCTTTGGATAAAGTATTGACGAAAAAACCCGACCTTGTGGTTTCGGGAATCAATCACGGTGCGAATTCTTCCATTAATGTTATTTATTCCGGAACGATGTCGGCAGCGGTGGAAGCGGGTGTGGAAGGTTTGCAGGCGATAGGATTTTCGCTTCTGGATTTCAGTTGGGATGCAGATTTTCTTCAGGCGAAAGAATACATTCAGGCGATTGTAAAAAGAGTTTTGGAAAACCCTATTCCGAAAGGAATCGTGCTGAATGTCAATATTCCAAATCTGAAAAAAGAAGAAATAAAAGGAATAAAAGTCTGCAAACAGGCAGATGCGAAATGGGAAGAAAGTTTCGATGAACGCATCAATCCTCACGGAAAAAAATACTACTGGCTCACCGGATATTTCAACAATATGGACGAATCCGAAGATGCCGATGAAACCGCGCTTGCAAACGGATATATTTCCATCGTTCCCGTAAAATTCGATTTGACGGCTTACGAATATCTGAAAGAGCTTGAAAGCGTAATGAATTTTTAAGTTATAAAGTTCAAAATCAATACAATGCGAATAGAATACGATATAAAATTAGGTTTCAAGGATGTGATGTTCCGTCCGAAGCGTTCCACTTTGAAATCCCGCTCGCAGGTGAATCTGGAAAGGGAATTTACATTCAGAAACTCCGGAAAAATCTGGAAAGGCGTTCCGATTATTGCTGCGAATATGGATACAGTCGGTACTTTTGAAATGGCAGTTGCATTGGCGGAAGAAAAAATCCTTACCGCAGTTCACAAACATTATTCGGTTGAAGAATGGTCGGAATTTCTCAATTCACAACCCGAAACCATTTATGAATACGTGGCATTAAGCACCGGAACAGGAAAAACGGACGAAGAAAAAATAGCCGAAATCGTAAAACGTTACCCGAAAATTCAATTTCTCTGTATTGATGTTGCGAACGGCTATTCCGAACATTTCGTGGATTTTGTGAAAAAAGCGAGACAGCTTTATCCCGAAAAAACCATTATCGCAGGAAATGTAGTAACCGGAGAAATGGTGGAAGAACTGATTCTGGCAGGAGCGGACATCATTAAAGTCGGAATCGGTCCCGGTTCGGTCTGCACAACGAGAGTGAAAACCGGCGTAGGTTATCCTCAGCTTTCCGCAATCATCGAATGTGCGGATGCGGCGCACGGATTGGGCGGACACATCATCGGCGACGGTGGATGCAAAGTTCCGGGAGATGTGGCAAAAGCGTTTGGCGGCGGTGCGGATTTCGTAATGCTCGGCGGAATGCTTGCCGGACACGACGAAAGCGGCGGCGAAATGATAGAAGAAAACGGAAAAAAATTCAAATTGTTTTACGGAATGAGTTCCAAAACAGCAATGGACAGACATTCGGGAGGCGTGGCGGAATACCGTGCTTCGGAAGGAAAAACCGTAAAAGTTCCCTATAAAGGTTCTGTTTCGGAAACGTTGAAAGACATTCTCGGCGGTGTGCGTTCTACCTGTACGTATGTCGGAGCTTCCCAACTGAAAGAATTATCTAAACGTACAACATTTATACGCGTGCAAGAGCAAGAAAATCAAATATTTAACGGATAAAATCAAATATTGTGGCTTCAATTATCAGAACAGATTCCAAAAATCAGGATTTCATCGACCTTGTGAAAGACCTCGACTTCTACCTCGCGCTTAAGGACGGAGAAGAACATAATTTTTACGCACAGTACAACTGTATTTCGGAGCTTCCGCATTGCGTGGTTCTTTATGAAAATGACATTCCGGTCGGGTGTGGTGCGATTAAGACTTATGATTCTGATACAAAGGAGGTTAAAAGGATGTTTGTGAAAGACGATTTCCGCAGAAAAGGATTTGGAAATGAGATTCTCAGCGAGCTTGAAAACTGGGCGAAAGAACTTGGCTCTCAGTACACCATTCTGGAAACAGGAAAACGCCAGAAAGAAGCAGTTTCGCTTTACGGGAAAACGTATGAAGAGATTCCCAATTACGGGCAGTACGAAGGCGTTGAGAACAGCATTTGTTTTAGAAAAAAACTGTAAAAATTATCATTTCAAACGAAACCCGTTAAAAAACACAGCATGATTTCCGAAAACATACTCTCTCATATTCAGGCATATAAGGACAATAATCAGATTATTGATGCCGTAGAATACCTGCTTCGTTCCTACAGAATGGAAGACGAAAATCTTTCCGGCTTTGAATTTCGGGACGACTGGCAGCCGGGTTTTGTAGTCATCACAACCGAAGGAGATTTTGGTAAACCGCAGATAATCAGGCTTCCGCAGAATCTTTTCGACTGCGACCTGAGATTGGTTCTCAATTTAATCGCTCATGAAATGGTTCATGTAAGGCAGAAAACCCAAATCCCTTTTGTGGAAGACAAAAACGAGCGGGAATGGCAGGCGTATTACGAAATGCTGTTTCATCAGATTTTTCCTCATATTCCCGATGCTTCAGATTTTCACAGAAAAGGTTTTGCAGAAAAAGCACTGGAATATTACCGCAAAATGGGCGAAGATTCCGAACTTCAGCAGAAATATGCAGAACAGAAAGCAGAAGTAGAACAACTATTGGATGAAATTCTGATAAAAAGAGGAGAAAAATAAAAGCCGGAATTTTCATGCCAAATTTTATAGCAGATTTAATTGCCTTTCCGAAGCCGTTTTTTCCTATCTTTGAACATGGATTACATAGAAGCCTTACAGAAAAGATACTCTGTAAAAAAATTTGACAAAGCAAAAAAAATTCCCGAAGAAATTCTTCAGAAAATCCTGAATGCAGGGAAACTTTCCGCAAGTTCACTCGGTTTGCAGCCTTACAAAATATTCGTTATTGAATCCGCCGAAATGAAAGAAAAACTGATTCCGGCATTTCATAATCCCTCGCAGATTTCCACTTGTTCGCATCTTATCGTGATAGTTTCCAAAAAGAATATTGAAAATCATTATCTCAACGGATATTTCACACACATTTCCGAAGTCCGCAATGTGGAGCAGGAATCTCTTTTGGCATTCCGGAAAAACATTGATGTTTTCGTGGAAAATTTATCCGGAAACGAATCTTTGAACTGGGCGGAAAAGCAGGGATACATCGTTTTAGGAAACCTAATATTCGCTGCCGCGTTGGAAAATGTGGATACTTGTCCGATGGAAGGTTTCCGGCAGGAAATCATTGATGAAATATTGAACCTCGATACGGAAAACGAAAAAGTTACCGTAACATTAGCATTAGGTTATCGTGCGGAAGACGATGTTTTTCAGAATATGAAAAAAGTGAGGAAACCGGACGAGAAGTTGTTTAAATTTTTGTAGTTTTATCCTTTAAATTGATTCAAAATGAATGCAATCAGACAAATAGTGGAGGTAAAAGACCATAAACTCAATATTCAACTGCCGGAAAATTTCGATGCGGAATTTGCCGAAGTCATCATTTTCCCGAAAGAGGAAGAATTTGATTTTGAAATTTCAGAAGAAGAAAAGAATCTGATGAGAAAACGCTTTGCCGAAGCAAAAGAGGAGGATTTTGAAGATTGGGACACCATAAAACATCAGTTTTTGTAAAATGTTCAGAATTTTAATATCTAAAAAATCCAAATCAGAACTGAAAGATGTTTCCGATTTTTACGGCTTGATTTCACTACATCTCAAATCTCGTTTTCTCCTCAATTTTAATAATACAATAGAGGAATTGAAACTTAATCCTTATTTTCAGGTTAGATATGATGATTTCCGAATGAGGCAAATCAAAAATTTTCCCGTGATGATTCACTATGTGATTTTTGAAGAAACAAAAACAGTAAAAATTTACGGAATCCGTTTTGCAAAATCAAATCCTGAAAACTATCCGAAGATTAAATAATTATAACCCGCTCAAACAATGATAAAATCAGACGTCCTCGTTATTGGCTCAGGAATTTCCGGACTTTCGTATGCCATTAAAATTTCGGAAAAACTGCCCGATGCCAAAATCATCATCGTTACCAAATCCGATGAAGATGAGAGCAATACCAAATATGCACAAGGCGGATTGGCGGTTGTAACCGATTTCGATAAAGATAATTTTGAAAAACACATTACCGATACAATGCGTGCAGGCGACGGCGAAAACAAACGCGATGTCGTGGAAATGGTGGTAAAAGAAGGCCCTCATCGTTTTCGTGAACTCGTGGAATGGGGAACACGCTTCGACACGGAAAAAGACGGCGATTACAAATTGGGCAGAGAAGGCGGACACACCGAAAACCGAATCGTTCACCACAAAGACATCACCGGTTTTGAAATCGAAAGAGCATTGCTGGAAACCGCCAACAAATCTCCGAACATCGAAATCCTCGACCACCATTATGTCGTGGATTTACTCACGCAGCACCACGTTCCGGAAAAAGAAGTCAATTACAATGATACAAACTGTTACGGAGCGTATATTTTAGATGAAAGAAATAAAAACATCAAAAAAATCACGGCGAAAATCACGCTCGTTGCCACAGGCGGAGCGGGACACGTTTATAAAAATTCCACCAATCCAATTATCGCGACAGGCGACGGAATCGCATTCGTTCATCGTGCAAGAGGAAAAGTAACGAATATGCAGTATTATCAGTTTCACCCGACGGCACTTTATTCCAAAAGGGACGGAATGCTGTTCCTGATTTCCGAAGCCGTTCGAGGAGACGGTGCAAAACTTCGCACGAAAGATGGCAAAAAATTTATGCACAAATACGATGAACGCGAAGAACTCGCATCGCGGGACATCGTGGCAAGAGCCATTGACAACGAAATGAAAATTTCCGGCGACGAATACGTTGGTTTGGATTGTCGGGAAATGAACCACGAAAAATTCAAAGAACATTTTCCGAATATTTATCAGAAATGCCTTGACGAGGGAATTGACCCTTTCAAACAACTGATTCCCGTAGTTCCGGCGTGTCATTATCTGATGGGCGGAATTGAAGTGGATATGGACGGACAAAGTTCTATCAAAAATCTTTTCGCGGTTGGCGAATGCACCAATTCAGGACTTCACGGAGCGAACCGATTGGCTTCTAATTCCTTGCTGGAAGGTTTGGTTTTCGGGCATAATGCGGCGATGAAATCCGTAGAACTTTTACAGGAAAACAACTTCAATTTCGACGACCTGAAAGCCATTCCCGAATGGAACGAAGAGGGAATGAAAGTAATGGAAGAAAAAGTGATGATTACCTATTTTCGCAAACAATTACAGGAAATGATGAGTGATTTGGTAGGAATCGTAAGAAGCAACGACCGTCTGGAAATCGCCAAAAAGAAACAGCGAGAAATCTTTGAAGCCGTAACCGAACTCTACAATTATTCCAAACTTTCGCCCGAACTTTCGGAACTGAGAAATCTGGTGAATGTTTCTTATCTGATTATCAAACATTCATTGACGATGAAGGAGAATAAGGGGGCTTTTTATAATAAGGATTTGGGGTAAAATCTTTAAAATGTATTTATGTAGTAAAAGTGTTGCTGAAATTTTGTGTTTCAGCAACACTTCTTCTATTTCAGTCCCACAAAATTTCTAAAATTTTCTTTAGAAATTACTTCAAATTCGGCATTATAGGTTTTGACAAAATTAGCCGGAATTTTTGCTTTGGCTTTCGGATTCCATTTGAACTCAAAACCTGTGATTTTTCCGTCTGCTTCCTCTACATAATCAATTTCCTGCTGTTGTTTGGTTCGCCAAAAATACTTATTGCAATAATAATGATGATAATGGTTGCGTTTTAATCGTTCCGACATCAGAAAATTTTCCCACAATGCTCCGACATCGTTTCGCAAGCCAATCGGATTAAAATTTTGTATCAACGCATTGCGAACGCCGTTGTCGTAAAAATAAATTTTGCGGTTGGTTTTGATTTCGTTCCGAAGATTGCGGCTGAACGAGGTAAGCGGATAAACGATGTACGAAAGTTCCAGCAAATGAATATAACTCGCCACCGTATTTTTGTCCACTCCCGTAAGTTGTGCAATCTCGTTGTAACTGACTTCGCTGCCTACCTGAAAAGCCAATGCCTGAAGAATTTTTTCCAAAATTTCGGGTTTTTTGATGCTCGAAAATGCCAAAATATCTTTGAACAGATAACTTTGGGTAATTTCGTTCAAAACCGCCCTTTCTTCGCCTCTGTTATTGATAACATCGGGATAAAAACCGTAAATCAAACGGTTTTCCAAATCCCTTGCTGCATCTAAATGACCTGCTGAATTTTCGTATTCCTGATATGAAATCGGGAACAAAAAATATTCAAATTTTCGTCCTGTAAGCGGTTCGTTGGTTTGGTTGCGGAGTTCAAAAGCCGAAGAACCGCTCATTATCAACTGCACGTTTTTGAATTGGTCGTGAATGATTTTTGCAGTCAAGCCGATATTTTCAATGCGTTGTGCTTCGTCTACGAAAACAATTTCAGCATTTCCGATAATGGTTTCGATTTCTTTGGTATTCGGATTAGTCAGTCGTTCCCTTATCAAAGGGTCATCTCCGTCCAGAAACAAAAAATCTTTTCCTTTCAGCACCTCTCTGATAAGTGTTGTTTTACCGACCTGTCTTGCTCCGATTACGATAATGGTTTTTCCTTTGAATAACCTTTCAGAAATCGTATTTTTTATAATCCGGTCAACCATAATATTTATTTCTATTCACCAAAAGTAATATTTTTTGGTGAACTAAATCACTAAAAGTTATATTTTTTTAGTGAATATAGTTTTCAAATACCGAAAATCAAACACTTTCTGAAAAGAGAATAAGGGGGCTTTTTATAATAAGGATTTGGGGTAAAATTTGTAGATTGTATTGATGTATTCACGAAAAAGCGTTGCCGGAATTTTCGGCAACGCTTTTCAATGCTGATTGTGAATTAACAAATTCCCATACTAATTACTATACAAAATACATATTATTATTTTGAATGGAATTTATTTATAATAAGGAAAATTTCGGGATACTTTTCTCATCATTCCCTCTACTAAGTTGTCGGTAGATTTGCCAAGATAATCTTTCATTGTTTTGAAAAAACGCCAAAGTAACTCTCCGTCTTTTCCATCGTGAATATTCATTGTAAGTGTACCCGTACCTGTTTTACCACTATAGCCCCACAGAATCATTGACGTCATTGCCGCACCATCACTTTTACTGTTGTGTATTTCAAATTTCCCGGAAATGACTCCATCTACACCCAATATTTGAGCGATTTCATCTTTGGTTAATGTGTCCAATTTATCATATACGCCATGCTTTTTAAGAAGTATATTGGTTTTATCTACATCTTGAAAATCAACAAAATATTCATTTTTTCTTCTTAATAGGAAAGTGTACATACTTGTCTGAATATTTGTGGACATTGCGATTTCTTGGTCTCGATTTGCCTCTGCACTAAAATTTTTAGGTTGCTTTTTGTAAGTAATATTTACATCAAAAGGCAAAATAGCAATAACTTTGTGTTCTGAAATTCTCTGTGCTGCTTTATCCGACACATGGATTTGCTTTTGAGAATAAACAAATCCTGATAATAATAGTAAAATTAGTAATAATTGTTTTTTCATTTTCTTAAATATTTTTATTCATGCCTACCTTGATAACAGTTTTCGGCTTTTCTGTTTGTAAAAATATCCAATAAAAAAAAAGAAAAAACGTGAAGTATAGAAACAGAAAAACAGCGTATCTAAATCACGCTGTTAAGAGTGGCTCTGCAATGCCATAGAATACAACGGAACAGATACGCCTTCCGGCGTACTTTGTAATTCCGTCTCGTATTCTAAGTAACTGTCTAAAAATTAAAAATAATTAAATAAAACACTGACAATCAATTTGTTATGTCGAATAAATTTTGTAACTTGTTGGTAACTAATCAAATAAGTTACTTTTATGAAAA
>JASGDB010000100.1:0-7798 GCA_049841315.1 Bergeyella sp.
AAATGATTGCCGGCGACCGTGAATGGGAAATTACCCCGATGCTCAAACCGATTCTGATTGGATTTACATTGGTCTATTGGACAGGATTTGTCAATCTCATTCAAGCACCTTTTGAAGCGATTGCCGAACCTGGAATTTCCATTTTTTCCGATATAGAATCCGAAGTGAACGATTTGCGGGTTCAAAGATTTAAAAAACAGCAGCAATTATTAGATGCCGTCATCAAACTGAGTGCCGAAGAAGATGCCAAACAGGAAGTGATTGACAATACTTCCGAAGATGCCGATGATTCTTGGTTTGATGTCAGCGAGGGACTCGACAAACTCATTCAGCCGATTAAAGAATGGCAAATCAGAATGGAATTTCAGTTGCAAAAACTGGTTTCCGAAATCATCGAATTTGTCTGCCTTTCCATTCTCAGAATTTGTGTGTATCTGATTTTCTTTATTCAAAAAATCTGGGCTTACATTCTTATTATTCTCGGTCCGATTGCAGTCGGAATGGCACTCATTCCGGGATTTGAAAACTCTTTGTACAGCTGGGTTTCCAAATTTATCAACATCAATCTTTATACGTTTGTCGCTTACACCATTATCAATATCGGTCAGCAACTTATCGCATCGGGTTACACGATGGAAATCGAAAGATACGACACGCTTTTAACCGGCGGAACGATTACCAATTTAGATGCATTGATGGTTTATGTAAGTAATTCCGGAATGATTTATAGCGGACTTTTTACTTGTGTTGCCTACATCGTAACAGGAATCGGCGTTCTGATGACACCAACTATTGCCGACACTATCGTTACCGCAGGAGGAGCCGGAGCAATGACCAAAATGAAAAGTGCCGCCGCAAAAATGACAAGCGGAGCAAAAACCGTCGTCTTAGCCGCAAAAACCGGAGGAGCTAACGTAGCAGCAGCAGCCGCAAAAAGTTCTGCATCGGGAATGGTTGCAAGTGCAATGAAAAACGGAAAATAAAAAAAGAATCAAGAATCAAGAACCAAGAACCAAGAACCATCAACCGACAACCGACAACCAACAACTAAAAAATGCTTATCAAAAATATAGAACAGAAAATTAAAATTAACAAAGCGGTTTCACTCGGAGCGATTGCTTTTGCCGTAATCATCGTTATTGCAGGGTTTTTCTTTGCTTATAAAATGATTTTGGATTCCAGAAAATCCATTTACATTTTGGACAACGGCGTTCCGGTTTTAGCCAAACAAACCGATGAACTTTTGAATCGTCCTGTGGAATACAAAGCCCAAATCGAACTTTTTCACCGATTGTTTTTCACCCTCGCTCCCGATGATGCTTACATCAAAGAAAATATTCAAAAATCCTTGTATCTCATTGATGACAGTGGAAAAAAAGAATACACCAACCTCAAAGAAAAAGGATTTTACAACCAGATTGTCGCTTCAAGTTCAATGGTCAGCATTCATTCTGATTCGATTAAACTCGATATGGAACAAAAGAAATTTCAGTTTTTTGGAAAACAAATGATTACCAGAAAATCGTCGGTCATTACCCGAAAACTCATTACCGAAGGTTTCTTTGACGACATTATCCGAAGTCCGAACAATCCTCACGGTGTTTTGCTTAAAAACTGGCGAATCCTTGACAATGAAGAACTATCCAATCAAACCAAAAATTCTTACTAAAATGAGCAATATTTTAAACAAACTCACCAAACAAAAATGGATGAGTTGGGCGGTGAAAAATCCCAAAAAATTCTACATCTATTCGATGATATTTTTGTCAGTTTCCTTTATTGGTTCACTTGTGCAGGGAATATTTTTCCCTTCTGATACCACCTTTAAAATCAAACCGCCTGTTCTTTATACCAAAAGTTCAACAACTGAAATTGATTTTAAAAACAATGAAAAAGAAATGGAAAAAATTGTGAATGAACTCAAAATTTTAAAAACCAAAAGAGACCAAAAAGCCTTACTGAAAACGGACAGTTTGAGAATAGAATACCTTTTTAACCAATATCAAAAACTCACCGGTAGCACCGGAGGCAATTCAAAAATAAATGAAAAAATAAAAAATAAATGAAAAAACTTAATTTCAAACAAAAAAAATATGTGCTGCCTCTTTTGGCTTTGCCTTTTTTGTTTCTTTTCGTCTATGTCGGAGCACAGTTCACGAAAGAAGAAAAACCGAAAGAAAAGCCAAAGGAACTTTCGCTTTCCTTAGGCGAAACGCAGGATTCCATTATGACGAAAAATGATGCGTATGATGCTCTTTTTCAAAAAGATGACAACCGGACAATGCTTGGCGGATTAGACAAAGAAAATGATTCTTTGATGAGTTATGAAGACCAATTATCACTGGCTCAAAAAAGAAAAATCGACTCATTGAAAGATGCAAGAAGCCGACAAAACGGCTATCAGGCAAAAGGAAATCCGTCATCATATTACAATCCGAAAGGGCAAAACGACGACAAAGATTACAACCGTTCTTCGGACATTATCCGAATGCTCAACGATAAATCTTATGGAAAACCTGAAAATAATTACGCTGATACACCGAGAGAAAAGGCACAAAACGGGCAACAAGACCCTGTAAAACTTCTGAAACAGCAAATGCTGGTAATGGATTCTTTGGAAAAAGCAAAAGATCCGGAATACCAAAGCAAACTCGCGGCAGAACAACGATTGAAAGCCAATAAAGAAAAAATGGACGAGTTTCTCAATTCCACTTTCAATGTGAATAAATCAGGGATTAATAGTGATTTTAATGCTTTTTACAGGGAGAAAGAAAACAATTTTATCAAAGCCGTGATTGATGAAAATAACAAAGGTTTTTTGGGAAGCAGAATCCGTTTCCGATTGCTCGAAGATATTTTCGTAGGCAACAGAAAAATTGAAAAAGGTTCAATTCTTTACGGACAAATCTCAGGTTTTTCGATGCAAAGAGTGGATTTGACGATTGTTTCGGTATTCACCAAAGGCGAAATTTTCCCTGTCAATCTTTCCATTTACGATTTAGACGGAATGAAAGGTTTATACGTTCCACAAAGCATTTTCCGGGAAATGATTCGGGAAATGGGACAAAATTCCATTCAGGGAACTTCAATGGATTCGGGTGGAGAAGGGTTTTTTACCAGCTTGGGAACTAAACTTTTTACTTCTACATCAAAATCCATCGCCAATCTCATAAAAACCAACAAAGCCAAACTGAAATACAATTCCTACGTCTTTTTAATCGACGAAAAACAACTTAAAGAATCCAAAAACAAATAAAAAATTTCAAAAAAATGAAATCAAAGATTCACGAACACAAAAATCAAATAAAAATGAATGTGAGTAAAAAAATCCTATTATTAGCAATTTTCTCCCTTTGGGGGACAGGGGGCTTCGCTCAAACAGCAACCAAAGAACAAATCATTTCTGACTTACCGGAATTGGAAATTACAGAAGGTATCAACCTGCATATTATTTCTCCGGAACCGATTCAGTATGTGGATTTGTCCACCCAGAAACTAACCGGAGATTTGCCAACAACCAACATCGCAAGAATTAAAATCACCGATGCTGAAACCGACCAAAACGGAAAACCGAAAAATCCTGTTCGTTATTCCGTTGGCGAAAATATCGGGATTATTACCGTTGTCGGACAATCATTTATCGCCCAATACAAAGCGGTTTACAGAAATTCTGAAAACTTGAACACGATTACCAATATCCATATTCAAGCCGAAAATATGCAACCCATTGAGTTCAATAAAATGATTTTTTCAAATCTTGAACTCAGAAAATTTGCGATGGATATTATCCAAAAAAAGACCGATAAAAACCCGATTAGAGAAGAAAAAGATTTTAAACTGGGTGTCCAACTCAATAATGTTTATGTTCTAAGCGACTACATTTTTTTGGATATGACTTTTAAAAATAATTCCAATCTGAGTTATGATATTGAAGATTTGAAATTTTCCATTGAAGACAAAAAAATCTACAAAGCAACGAACAATCAAAGCATTGAAATGACTCCGATTTTCCAACTCAATCCAAATAAACATTTTAGAAAAAATTTCAGAAATATTTATGTTTTCAAAAAATTTACTTATCCGAATTCCAAAGTAATGATGATACGATTAATCGAAGAACAACTCTCCGGAAGAACCATTGAAATGAAAGTAAATTATTCCGATATTCTGAAAGCGGATACGTTTTAGTTAGACACAAGATATGAGATGCAAGACTCAAGACTATCAACCAAAATGAAAAATCAAAACAATTCCAGAAATTCCGCAGCACCGATAATTCTGCAACCACGAAAGGGGTCGAGTTCCCGAAGAGCTTTATCGCCGGTAACGATGCAGTCGGCGTTGGAAGCGACAGCGAGTTCCAAAAACATATTGTCTTTCGGGTCGCGGCAATCGGTAATGGTTTCGGAGGGCGAAAAGAACATTGCTTTTGATGAAACATTGTCAATCGCCAACCATCTTTCGTCATCATTCAGAAAATATTTGTCAAATTTCTTTCTGAACAGCACTTCCACAAGTTCGCTGAGTGTGGCTTCGGACATTGCAATATTTCCCGAAAAAACAGCCTTATCAAATGCTTTTGCGGATATGGAATTTTCAGAAAATATGGCACTTACCAAAGCGTTGGTGTCAAAAACAAAGCGTTTAGTCATCATTCAGAATTTCTTGAAGAATTTCTTCGGTAAGACCTCTCTCTTTCATCGTTTTGCGCATATTGGTCAAAAATTCAAGAAACTCTTCCCGAGAATCCGAAAGTTCTTTGGCGAGTTTCAGGTCTATTTCTTGCGTAATCCGCTCTTTCCTTTTTTGCGAAGAAATCCTCCATTTTCTGGCGGTTTCATTGCTTACTTCCAATACGATACGTTCCATAACTTATTTATTAAAGTTTCAAGTAACGAATTTAGTAAAAAAATCAAAATATCTCAATTTTTTAATCATTAACATTAAAACAATTTTCCCCTTTGGGGACAGGGGCTTATGCAAGAACAACAACACCAAATAAAAATTTACGGATTTCTGCAAAAGGCGGTTTATGCCGTTGTGGCATTGGATTGTGCCTCGCTTTTTTATCTCAATGCAGATGTTCCGGTCGTTTCCAATCTGCTGAAGAATTTTACAAAAATGAAATTCATTTATCCGCCTATCAATGCCAAATTTGCAACATTGATTTTGATTGGATTGGTTGCCATCGGAACAAAAGCGAAGAAAAAGAAAGACCTCAATATCGCTACGGAAATCGTTCTACCAATGGTTTTTGGACTGTTGATGATTTTTTCCTCATTGATTTGGCAAAGCGAAGCCGGAAACACACAACTTCCAAAAATATTTCCGGGAATGAATTTGTATCAACTGATTTATGCCATTCTTTCCTTTCTGGGAGCGGTTATTTTGCAAATGGGAGCCGATTCTATTTCAAAATTAATGCAACAAAAAATGGGAAAAGACCGATGGAATGTAGATGAAGAAAGTTTTGACCAAAATAAAGAATTGGTTAATACCGATACTTCGGTTAATATTCCGTATTTGTTCAGATACAATGGCAAAAACAACAAGGGTTGGATAAATATTAATCCGTTTCGTGGAACAATGGTCATCGGAACGCCGGGTTCGGGAAAATCTTTTGGTGTGATTAACCCTGCGATTCGTCAAATGATTGCAAAAGGTTTCTGTTTGTGCATTTATGATTTTAAATTTCCCGATTTGGCACAAATTGCTTATTACCATTATTTGCTCAAAAAAAGCAAGGATTCCGATTATAATTACAGTTTTCACGTCATCAATTTGAATGAAGTTGAAAAATCAAAAAGAGTCAATCCGTTTCACAAAAAATATGTGCAAACTTTGGCTGAAGCACAGGAAATGGCAGAAGCAATGGTAAGTTCCTTACAAAAAGGAGGAGCAAGTGCAGGAGGCGGTTCCGATCAGTTTTTTACGCAATCAGCGATTAACTTTCTTTCGTCTTGCATTTATTTTTTTGCTACTCACGAAAACGGAAAATATTCGGATTTACCGCATATTTTGTCGTTTATGAACCGAAGTTATAAGGAAATTTTTGATACACTTTTCGACCACGAAGAACTGTTTTCTTTGCTTTCTCCGTTTAAATCTGCTTATGACAACAAAGCATTCGACCAGTTGGAAGGGCAAATCGGAACGCTCAAAATTTTTCTTTCCCGATTGGCAACCAAAGAAAGTTTTTGGGTGTTTTCGGGCGATGAAGTGGAACTGAAAATGACCGATAGAGAAAATCCTTCGATTATCATTCTCGCATCAGATCCGGGAACACAGGATATAAATTCTGCGTTGTATTCCGCAGTTTTGAATCGGACTTTGAGACTCATCAATTCCAAAAAAAATCTTCCCGGAGGAATTATTGCCGATGAATTTCCCACGATTTACATTCATAAAATCGACAATGTTGTGGCGACTGCGAGAAGTAATAAAGTCGCTGTATTATTGGGATTGCAGGAACTTCCGCAACTTCGTCAGTTTTACAAAAAAGAAGTTGCCGATACCATTTCAGCGATTGTCGGAAACATTCTTTCCGGTTCGGCAAGAGATAAAAATACACTCGATTGGCTCGAAAAAATGTTCGGAAAAATCAAGCAGAAAAGTTACTCCCAATCCATTTCCCAGCAAGGAACAACGACGAGTATCAACGAAAAAATGGATTTTATGATTCCTGCCGGAAAAATTGCAGCTCTCAAAACCGGAGAAATGGTCGGAATGATTGCTCAAGGCGAAGAAAATGATACTGATGAATACAAGACTTCCGCAGTGAACGGAAAAATCAATTTGGATATGAAAGCCATCAAAACGGAAGAAGAAAATTATGTGAAAATGCCGTCCTATTATTCGTTTGTGGACAAATCCGGAAACAACCGAAAAGACGATGTTTTAATGACCAATTTCCGAAAAATAAACAAAGAAGTTGAATTAATTGTAAACGAACTCGTAAAAGCATAAACCAATGAAAAAACACATTCAAAAAATACTATTTTCTGGGATTTTCCTTTCTGCAACTTTTGTTTTTGGACAGTTTAATACGCTCAAACCAATTGTTCCAAAAACAGAACCGAAAATCTCTTTAAACTCCGAAAACACAGAGAAAACCGAATTTAATAAAGATGAAAAATCAAAAGAAAATCCTGAAAAAGAGAAAAAATTTTTGAAAAAAGTTTTTGGAATTACGACTAAAACCGATTTGAAAAAAGAAATGGATTCTCTGAAAATTTTAATGAAAGAATACACCGATTTCAATAATCAAAAATGGGATTTACAAAACTCAAAAGACTCTTTGATTCTGAATACTCAAACAAAAATTTTTGAAAATAAAAATGTTCAGAATCAGGAAAAAGTCCCCTTTGGACAAGTTGAGTTAGCAACTTGCGGGGCTTTTATGCCTTTGAAAAGCGGATTGCACATCACATCTCCTTTCGGAAGCCGAATCCATCCCATTTTTGGTGGCTCAAAATTTCACAATGGAATTGATTTACGAGCAAATTACGAAAATGTTTTTTCCGTAATGGACGGAGTTGTAACCGCTTCCGGTTGGGATCCGAAAGGTGGCGGAAATTATATCAAAATCAATCATTTTGGTCGGTTTGAAACGGCTTATCTCCACCTTTCCGAAATCTATTACAAAGTTGGAGAACGTGTAAAAGCAGGTTTTATCATCGCAAAATCCGGAAATACCGGAAATTCTACCGGACCGCATTTGCATTTTTCGGTCAGAGAATTTCCGGTATTTCCGGATTTTGCGATGATAAAACCTGCTTTTACACGTTCTCCAACTTTG
>JASGDB010000101.1:0-46228 GCA_049841315.1 Bergeyella sp.
AAAACAATAGAATTTGCCAAAACTTCTCTTGCATCAGGGTAGTATATCCAGAAAAGGTCGATATATTCGTCATTCATTATCGGCATGCCATCCGGGCCAACCTGTCCCATTGTGCTTGGGTCTTTTCCCATCGCAGCGATACCAAGCAGTCTGTACTTCATTTGCCCGTCTCTCCTGTCGATATACCAGATGCCTTTTACTTTAATCAGTTTTACATTTTCTGATTTCACTTCATAGACATCGGTATATTCTTTTTTCTGTTCTTCTGTAAGCGGTGTACCCTGCTCATTGATTTTCTCAATTCCGGCATCGGAAACCGATTGATACCTTACTCTATCAGGAATTGAAGCCGGATCTAATTTAGTAAGAAACATCTCGTCATCATATACTTCCGTTATTTTTCCGGACATAATTGCATCATATAATATTTGATACAATGATTTATTCTGAGTAACAAGACCGTCTTCATTATGGTAAATAGGCTGGTTAATTTTATCATTCAAATCTATGATTTCCCATACCACCATACTTTTCAGGATGTCTTTATCTTCGATAAATCCATAGTCCAGCGGTGTAACTTTCGCAGAAACTGCTGAATCTCCCTCTTTCGTCATGTTTTCCTCACGAAGCCGGCGGAATTCTTCGGGAGATTTGGCATTCAGGATGTTCTGCGCAAAGGCAAATCCTGAAACCAAAACTAAAAAGCTGCTTACAATTTTTTTCATGCTAAAATTAACTTTGTCTATTTCTTAACGATATTATTGTACATTTATTACTACCGCAGGTATTTTTTTCAAACTTTGGTTTCCGATACCGGAAGCGCTTGCATTGATATTGTATACATAAGCGATGTCTCCTGCTCTCAGGTTTTTAACCAAAGAAGCTGCACCTGAAAGGGAATTTCCGTTAACTGTCATTGCTGCTTTACCCGGAACTTTAAACATAAAGCTGTTTACGGTAAAGCTCACCGGCCAGTCGAAATCAGGCATTGCTACAGATACCGTCTGGTTCGGGATTGAAGAAGCCGGCATAGATACAATATTTTCTCCTCTGATTTGTCCCACTGCTGTTGGTAATCCTTTGATTCTGAATTTAAAAGCCTGCGAAATACTCTGTCCTTTAGGTCCTTTTCCTGAAATGGTAAGCGTGGTTTCTGCACCTGCTCCCGGAGTAACCGTCCATTTCCCGTTTCCGTTTTTCGCCACAGTTGCTCCTGTTGCAGAGAGTGTGGTTTTACTGTTATCCGCTCCTAAGATTGAACCTGAAATCGGGTTTGGAAGACCTCTGTACAGCACCTGCATTTTGTCTGCGGAAAGCAATGCTCCACTTTCAAAAGCTACGGTTTCAGCTCCTGCGATTACGTTGTAGGTATGCGTATACGGTAATTCTACTGTTTCACCTTTGGCATTCTGGAAAGTAATTTTTCCTCCGAATGTCTGTGCACCAATACCTCCTGTATTCAGTTTTTTGTAACCCATACCGTTTTCGGTTCTGTCAACACCTGTAATGGATAGTCCCGGAACTGTGCTTGCATAAGAACCGATTACTACTTTGGCTTCTGCCGGCTCACCCTGAAGTACAACTGTAGGTCCGGCCACAATCGCTTCAAATGCGTTGAACTTAATATCGGCATCTACTTTTTCCTGAAGCATCATTACGATTGCATCGGACTGTACGTTTCTTACTTCCGACTGAAGTACTTCAAGGTTGGAAAGAGCTGCGATAAGCGGCTGCCCGTAGAATTTGTACTGAAGCCATGTCTTACCGTTTTTATTTTTCCCGTTCGGAAATTCGGTAACGAGGTTTTTATTGGCTCTTTTTACTACTTCTTCCATATCAGGAAGAGCTTTAAGATTAGTATTTACAAAGTTTCTATACTCTGCAATTTTCTTCATAAGCTCCTGTGATTCTTTTGAAGGAGTATTTTCATCTGAATCTTTAAAGAAAAGTCCTGAAGAAGGTTCAGTATTGTTCAGTGCGGCAAAATTATCCTGCACATCTTCCAATCCTTCTACGTATCCGGATTCTTTTTTAAGAGTTCCTTTCAATCCGTCTATGTAACCAACAATAGCGTCTGCCTGCACTTTCAGCTGTCCATATACTTGATTGGCTTGCGCAAAAGTTTCAGGAGAGGAAGCTGCTTTTGCTTCCAATGTCTTTGCAAAGATATCGTCGTTTTTGGTTTCCACCAGCTTACGCGTACTGGTAAGAGTCTGGTTGGTATCATTATATGATCTGATGATTTCCTGGTCAATCTGCATCGCGAGCATCGCAATGAAGACGAGATACATCAGGTTAATCATCTTCTGACGCGGTGTCTGTTTTCCTTGTGCCATTCTAATAGATTTTTTTAATAATTACAAAATATTTAAAATGTCGGAAAATTAAGATTTCATCGCGCTCAGCATTCCGCCGTATACTCTGTTAAGGTTGTTTAGGTTAGAAGTCAGCCCCTGAAGTTCCTGATTGAATTTTTCAGACTCGGCTGCAGATTTCTGGATATCCTCTACATATTTTCTGGCATACTCAGACTGTGCTTTCCCCTGCTCTATCTGCAGTTCATATAAAGCATTCATACTTGCCATGTGAGCGGCAGCTTTGGTCAATTCGTCGTTATATCTGTGAGTAGTTGAGGAAACGTCTACCGTACTGTTAATCTGGTCTACAGAATTTGAAAACTTGTCGATTCCTGTTTTAAGTCTTTCAAAAAGACCGACATCCAGTTTCGCTTCTGAAAGCATTTTATCAAGTTTGTCGGAAAGTGAAGTTTCCAATTCTTTTACTTCTGCCATCTGTAAAGTGGTAGAATGTCTTGGATTCGGTTTTGCATCTCTATCCAAAAGTTCCGGATAAACGTTTTCCCATGCGTAGGATTCTTCTGTTTTAGGGGGGTCAAATGCAAACACACAGAAAATAAGGGCTTCAGTGATAAGACCGATAGCAAGCATTACATTTCCTGAGATACCGAACAAACTCCAGTGAGTAAGTTTAAATAAAGCACCAATAATTACAATCGCTGCACCAATGGAATAAATGAAGTTATAAACTCCTTCTTTAGTTTTAAACATGTTTTTTATTATTTTTTTTCGTTAGTTATAATTCTTAATTGGTTTTTCTTTTGATTTTTGCGGAACCTTCCGGAATATCCTGAACTGTTCTGAAACCGATGTAGCTTCTTGCAGAGTCTTTTCTTTCATAATCTCTGTAGCCGGTCATCAGAAGGAATCCTACATCTTTCCATGAACCTCCTCTTACCACCTTTCTCGGCTCTCTGTATGCTTGATTGGAGAGATAAGGATTAAGCGTTGATGAGAATTCATACGTAGAGTTGTTGTACGGAGATTCTGTCCATTCTGCTACATTTCCTGCCATGTCGTATAATCCGAAACCGTTTTTAGGAAAAGATTTTACCGGAGCTGTATAGGTGTAAGTTCCTTTTTTCTCGTCTTCTATATAGTTTCCTCTTTTCGGTTTAAAGTTGGCAAGATAGCATCCTCTGTCGTCCGATAAACCCGGTCCGCCCCATGGGTAAGTGGCATTAGGTTTACCGCCTTTAGCCGCATATTCCCATTCTGCTTCTGTAGGAAGGCGGAATGCCATTGGTTTTTGTTTCTTTTTCTTCTGCTTTTGGTTCCAGTCGGATTTTGCCTTGGATTTATAATTACAATAGGCTCTTGCCTGATCCCATGTAACTCCCACTACCGGATATTTATCATAAGCACTGTGCCAGAAATAGCCGTCATACAGAGGTTCATTATAAGCATAATTGAAATCTCTAATCCACACAGTGGTGTCCGGATAAACGGCAATGCTTTCTTTTTTCAGATAATTTGCACCTCTGGACTTGTCTTTTACCGCACTTTCTATATCTTCCCACTGGTAAGAATAAAGGAGCTTTCTGGAATCAAGAACTCTTTCATTATTAATTCTTTCGTTCGCAGGAATATACATGGATTCCAGAATTTCTGCATATTCTACATCCGGATAATCGGAAGTACTCCAATTTAAGGGTACACTCCAATCCAATCTTTTGGAATCATCGTAACCATCTCTACCTCCCGTACTTTCCATATATTCCTGATAAGGAGTTTTATTCTCTCCTGCTTTTTTGGATAAATAGGCAAATTCCCCAATTCCTCCGCTACCGCCTTCTCCTGCGGCTTCAGCCAGTAGTGTTCTTGCGATAGAATCTCTCACATACTCTACAAAAACTCTGTATTCAGCATTGGTGGTTTCCGTTTCATCCATAAAGAATGAGGAAACAGTAACTGTCTTTAAATTAGCTTTTTCGGGTGTATTGGTCATATCCTGATCTGCCATACCCATTACAAAAGAACCTGCCGGAATGGCCAACATTCCATACGGTCTTTCGGCTACAAAAGACTTTGATGACTTTTTAGGAATAATCTCCCCTCTTGAATCCGGTTTTCCTGCTTTTGTTCTTCCACCTTTTGAACACGACACTAAAAAAGCGGCTGATAATACTACTAAGAATATTCTTTTCATGCTGATTCTTGAAATTAAGCGGTAAATATATAATTTTTTCTGATGACTACTGTCATATTTTTTGCAAAACGTATTTTTTCTTAAATTATTTTATTGAAATAAATAAATTTACTCAACAGTTACAGATTTTGCGAGGTTTCTCGGCTGGTCAACATTCGCGCCTCTGTATACGGCGATATAATATGCCAGAAGCTGAAGCGGAACTGATGCCAGAAGCGGAGAGAAACATTCTGAAGTTTCCGGGTATTCGATGACGTAATCCGCCATGGCAGATACCTGCTCGTCTCCTTTGTTGACAAGAGCGATTACTTTTCCTTTTCTTGCTTTGATTTCCTGTACGTTGCTCACGATTTTATCATAATGTCCCTGTTTCGGAGCGATGATGACAATCGGCATATTCTCGTCAATCAGAGCGATAGGCCCGTGTTTCATTTCTGCCGCAGGATACCCTTCTGCGTGGATATAAGAAATTTCTTTCAGTTTAAGCGCACCTTCAAGGGCTGTCGGGAAATTATATCCTCTTCCCAGATAAAGGAAATTCTGTGCATCCACGAAATTCTTCGCGATTTCTTTTGCGCTTTCATGTGTAGCCTGAAGAACTTCTTCTACTTTTGAAGGAATATTATCGAGTTCAGTAATCAATTTCATGAATTCCTGATTGCTCAGATGTCCATTGTGTTTTCCTAATTTCAGTGCGATAAGAGAAAGAATCGTCAGCTGAGCGGTGAATGCTTTGGTAGAAGCCACTCCGATTTCAGGTCCTGCGTGGGTATATGAGCCTGCATCGGTAATTCTTGAAATGGAAGAATCCACTACATTACAGATTCCGTAGATGAACGCTCCTTTTTCTTTGGCAAGTTTAAGCGCAGCCATTGTATCAGCGGTTTCTCCGGATTGTGAAATGGCAATCACCACATCCTTATCTGTAATAATAGGATTTCTGTAACGGAATTCTGAAGCATATTCCACTTCTACCGGGATTCTTGCAAATTCTTCAATCAGATATTCCCCGATTAATCCGGCATGCCATGAAGTTCCGCAGGCAATGATGATGATTCTTTTCGCATTGTTGAAACGCTCAAGATGATCCCAGATTCCTGCCATTTTAATGATTCCTTCATCTACCAGAAGTCTTCCTCTCAGCGTATCCATAATGGATTTCGGCTGTTCAAAGATTTCTTTCAGCATGAAGTGTTCGTATCCGCCTTTTTCAATCTGTTCAAGGCTTAATTTAAGTTCCTGAATAGCAGGCGTAATTTTTTCGTTTTCTTTAATGGTGCGGATGTCTACTCCTTTTTCAAGGGAAATGGTTGCCATGTGTCCTTCTTCCAGATATACGGCTTCTTTGGTAAATTCTACGAAAGGGGAAGCGTCGGAAGCAATGAAATATTCATTTTCTCCCAAACCGATAGCAAGTGGAGAACCTAATCTTCCTACTACCAGGATTCCCGGGAAATCATCGTGCATCACAGTAATCGCATAGGCTCCGTATACTTCATTCAACGCATAACGAACTGCTGTCGGAAAATCAAAATCTGGATTAATATCCATGAAATGCTGGATAAGATTCACCAGGACTTCCGTATCGGTTTCGGACTGGAATGTAAATCCTTTTTCCAGAAGCATGGTTTTAATGGTATCATAGTTTTCTATAATTCCATTGTGTACCAAAGCGATTTTTCCGTTATTGGAAAGATGCGGGTGAGAATTTCTGTCGCTCGGAACTCCGTGAGTTGCCCAGCGTGTATGCCCCATCCCGACATTTGCCGTACCTTTCAGCTGTTCTGAAATCGCTACCAAATCGTCTACTTTTCCTTTTGTTTTGGCTACTTCAAATTCTTTCCCTTCGCTGTCCAGCACAATTCCCGCACTGTCGTATCCTCTGTATTCAAGTCTTCTGAGTCCGTTAATAACGACTTCATAGGCATCCTGAAATCCTGTATATCCAACTATTCCGCACATATATTTTTTCTCTAAATTAAATTTTAAAATTAACGTTGTCCATAAGTTATTAAAAGTTTTGCTCCTTTTGAAAACAATGGGTCTTGTTCGTCGAGCACCGTACCCACCAATACGGCTCTGTACGGTGTATAGCCATACGTGTTATAATTCTGGCTGTCTGTGTAAGATGAACCCACAAGACTTCCATAGCTGTCGTAGGTATAGTTTCCTACATTGATGATGAAATGCTGTGGTTCTACCTCATTTTCTACTATATTACGAATGGTTTGTGTAATTCCTATGTCATAATAAGCGGGATTACTGTACAGATTATAGGTTTTCACCAGATAATAATTTCCGGAACCTGATAATGTGGCCATATCTGTCAGAAAATCATAAGAATCTTTTTGCTTAACGGTAAAATAATCCGGTTTTTTATAATTATTATTCCAGGTTTCCTCATCTGTATAGACTCTGATTTTTGCTGTGATAATCCCAATTTTATCGTTTTTATATTTATTTCTAAGCTCGGTTATGGTAGTTTCAGGAATTTTGAAACCTGCACCACCGCCGCCCATTCCTTGAACATAAAGTTTGGCATTACCGGAAATGGTATCCTGTACTGCTATATTCGTTCCTGTTCTGTCGTATTGTACTTGGGAAAACAATGCGTTGGAAATGGTTGTATTAAATGTATAAGTATCCTCCACTCTCTCCACGGTATTATCGTCATCCGTTTCATCTTTTTTGTAATACATGGTAATATCGATGCTGGTAGGAACGAATTTGAACAAATACCCGTCATCCTCCTGCACAGAAATTCTTATTCCTTTGAAATAACGGATAAAACTCGCTGCATCTGCCAGCTGTGTAGCTCCCTCTTTTGCAATAATTTTATTCTGAAAGAAATCCTTATCCAGATTCATGCGGATAGAGGCATCTCTGGTAAACAGTTCACTGTTATCCGTATCTTTGGTAATTTTTACGGAAGTGATTTTTCCGTTAAATTCTTTTGAGCCTATTTCCGCTCCCAAAGCCACAGATTTATTGGATGAAATACTATCCGATGCACTTCCCAAGAAATCAGTTACTTCATGAACTTTAATGTTCAATACAGCATCATTACCGTTTATTTTTGTTTTTCCGTATTTTTTTACAGGATATGTGGTAACTACTTTTTTGGATTCTATTTCATCGTCTCCGTATTTATAATCGTCCACAGTAGTGGTCGTTATGGAATCTTCTGCGGATTCATACGCCGGCTTAATCGTCAGCACTACGGAATCCAGAACGGGGTTATCACCGAAATCGGGGTCGTAGGTAGAAAGCCTCAGCTGTGTAACATAGCTTGCTTTCTGCATTCCGAACCGGGGTTCTGTAAATGCTCCTACTGCCACACTATCCAGCCGTCCGCCGTCCGCCCTCAGTATCAAATCATTATTACTGACATTATACGCAATCAGCGGAAATGAGGCATCCACTGCTTCTGCTCCTGTAAAAAATTGAGAACCCAACAAATCTGCATCCGGCTCACAGTTCCACATAATCATCCCTCCTACAACTGCTGCGGAAGCAATATTGAAGAATTTCTTAAATCTGTTTATCATTAAATTATTGTTCTGTTGAATTATATACGCCGTCTATTGAATTTTCGTCTTTGTATTCGAATTTTGGCGTTTTTGTTTTGTTATAGGCTTCGTCAAGGTCTTTTTCAAGAAATTCATCTCCTTTTACTACGGCGTCTACCAGCTCCATGCTTCCTTTTACAAAACTTCGGAAACACGGTTTTTTTAACGCCTGAATCCCTTCTATATTGTCAAACTTCAGGATTTCTTTTGCTTTAGCACTCAAAACTGCATCTTCTTCGTTGTATACAGAAAGAACCAGCTTGGTATTGGTAAAATAATAATCATTTTTGTAATACGTTTTGAGATAAAGCGGAATAAAAGACGACATCCAGCCGTGAAGATGAATCACATCGGGAACCCAGTTCAGTTTTTTGATGGTTTCCAGAACGCCTCTTGCAAAGAAAACTGCTCTTTCGGCATTGTCATCAAAATATTTCCCTTCTTCATCTGCAAAAAAGGTTTTTCTTTTGAAATATTCCTCATTGTCGATGAAGTACACCTGAAGCCGTTCTCCCGGAAGAGAAGCCACTTTAATAATCAAAGGCTGGTCCAAGTCATTGATGATGATATTCATTCCGGAAAGCCTGATGACCTCGTGAAGCTGAAATTTTCTTTCGCTGATTTGTCCAAATCTCGGCATAAACACACGAACGTCGTTTCCTTCCTGATGCATCTTCAGCGCCATTTTATTTACCATTTTCGCCATGTTGCTTTCTTCCTGATAAGGAAACATCTCCGTAGTGATGTACAAAATTTTCTGATTCGTCGGCATAATTATTTTTCTTCTTTTTAATCTGAAAATTCAGACCTTGTAGATTTGCAAAATTACAAAATTTTACAAAACTATATTTGTATTAACACATTTTATGATAAGTAAATTGAAATGCTGAATAGTTTTTAAAATTTTGAAACGTTTTTTTTCTATTTTTACATCATTAAAAAAAACAGCTTACAATGAAAGTATTCCGAAGTAAAAAACCTCTGCAGGACTATATAGAACGCAACCGTGAAATGGGAAAAAAAATCGGCTTTGCCCCGACAATGGGGGCTTTGCACGAAGGACATCTTTCTTTATATGAAGAAGCAAAAAAGGACAACGACCTTGTGATTTCTTCCATATTCGTTAATCCGACCCAGTTCAACAATAAAGAAGATTTGGAAAAATATCCGAGAAACCCGGAAGCAGACATTATTCTTCTTGAAAAATCTAAAAATGTGGATGCCGTTTACCTCCCGAAAGTAGAAGATATCTATCCCGAAAAAGCCGAAAGCCAAAAATACGATTTCGACGGACTTGAAAATGAAATGGAAGGGAAATTCCGACCGGGACATTTCGATGGCGTGGGAACCGTTGTGGAAGAACTTTTCAGGCAAGTGAAGCCTGATAATGCTTATTTTGGCGAAAAAGATTTTCAGCAGTTAGCCATTATCCGAAAAATGGTTGAAAAAAAGAAAATTCCCGTAAACATTCACGGTGTGCCGACTTTGAGAGCCGAAAACGGACTTGCACTAAGCTCCCGAAACGAAAGGCTGACTTCCGACCAAAGAACCGAAGCCGGAATTATATACGAAACCCTGAAAAAAGTAAACGATTGGTTCAGAATCATCAGTATTCCTGAAATTTATAAAAGAGTGGGAGAAATTTTTGAAAATCAGAAAGACATGAAGCTGGAATATTTCATCATCGCCGATGAAGATACATTAAAAGAAACCGATTTCTTCTACAAAGACAGAAATTACAGAGCTTTCATAGTGGTATATGTAGGCGAAGTGCGGCTTATTGACAATCTGCATCTGGACTGATATTTTTAAAACTGTGTTTTTTGATAAAAATTGCAGGTTTACAACTGAAATGAAGCGTTTTTACAAGAACATTTTCTTCCATTTCGCAACCGTATTTCTGCTAAGTTTAAAATGCCTTGCCAGTTCGATGTTGTTCAGTTGGTTTTTTTTCTGATAATTTAAAATCTGAATAATATCCGATTCGCCGTAAGAGCGGTGTTTCTGGTTGGCTTCAAAAGTTTCTTTATCCTGAATGCCGAAGATTTTGACATTAAGTTCAATAATATCAATAACGGAAAGTTCTTTCTTTCTGAGGAGCGAAAAGCATTCCGGCATTTTATCCGGAAACTTCGTACACAGAATATCCGTGTAAATCGCTTTGTAATTTGGCTGATTATTTTTCATAAGTGTTTAGTGTATATTGGGCGATGACAGTGTCGTTTTCGTCAAATTCGATAAAGAGTTTTCTGGTTTGTCCCCACCTGCTTTTTTTTACTACATAAGCCCATTGATTGTTGGGATAAAAATTGAACCTGCCTCTTAGTTTTCTCGGAACTTGTTTTTTAGTAAGCCCTATGAGCCGTATTTGCTTATCCATTTGTAAAGTGTTGTTTTTGGTATTTTATAACGTTCCATCACTTGTGTTTTTTTCATTTCTCCGGATTTTATTTGTTGCAGGATAAAATCAATAACCTCTCTTGTATAAATGTTTTTTCGGAATTGCGGAAGATGTGTTTTTCTTTGCTTTTGTGTTTTTGTCTTTTCTTCCGGTGCAGAAATCGGGGCATACAAAATCAAATGCTGTGTATAAATCCTGAAAAAATCGTACTCCAAAAGTTTGCTCCATTTCAGCAGAATATCGGTTGAGAGATTTTCCTGCGTGTACATATTTTGGATTTCTTCTTCCGTGCATTTCATAAAGTTACAGATGCGGGATAGTTCTATCCCACGTTCTGCAACTGCCTGTTCAATTAGTGCTCCGATATGGATGCTTTTGAAATTCATCTTTAATCATTTGTGTTTTTAGAATCTATCTTCTTATTGAGCAGGTCTACAAAACTTATGAAGTTTGTTTTTTTGGTAAGCTAAAATGACTTTTTAATTTCTTAAACTAATAGACGATGCCAAAATTCTGTTTTCTCCCCACTTACTGCTTCCCACATCTAAGAAATAAAAACCTGTCTTATCGACGGTAGGTGACAGTGCAGGATTTGCCATAATGTAATACGTAGTCTCCGCCGAATTTTTTATAAGAAAATATCCGTTTGCTACGGCATATCTTGTCGGAGTGGCAGTTCTCGGACCGTCATAGTTTATGGATACATATTGAGGAGTACCCGTTACTAAATTTCCGGAAGTGTCAAGAGTAACAAAATCAGGCGTAAGAATGGTTTCGGAAGTTCCCGTAGGATTATAGCCGGGAGTTACGGCATCCGGGTCGCTGGACAGGGAAAACCGACACCACATCCAGTCATCACTGGTAAGATAAGTACCATCATCGGTATAACCCGACAATAGTTCCGTTACTTCAATTTTCCAAACTCCTGCCGGCAAAGTAATGTAGGAACCTGTGGATAGCCAATAATCATATCCGTGGTGTTCAAAAGGAATATTAAATGTATGGGCTAAGTGAGCACCCATTTTGTATACTACTCCGGGTAGCTGCCACGTTCCGACACCGTTTGCATCGGAGGTCAGTATATATTCATCGTTTTGTGTACCGTCCGCTAATTTGAAACCTGTTACCGGAACTGCAGCCGTTCCTCCTGTTTGGATTTCAAATTTTTGCGTAGGTGTAATCGTTCCTATTCCTACATTTCCGTTACCGAGAACTGTAACATCGTTTAATTGCTGTGCTTGTGTGTGAGCCGAGCCTGTGGCAGGATTATCTCTCCCGGCGTCAATATTAAAAACACCTTGTGGATTTGCTGTATTGATGCTTACCTGTGAGAATAAGACTTCTGAAATTAACAAAAGCCCTAAAATTATATTCTTTTTCATCGTGTATTTTTTTTGGCTTTTTATAAAAACCTCACAGATTCTAAAACCTGTGAGGTAATATGTTAGAAATGCTATTAATTGGTTAAATTAATAGACGATGCAATAATCCTGTTTTCGCCCCAGCCACTGCTTCCTACATTTTTGAAATAAAAATCGGATTTGCCGGTAGAGGGTGTAAGTGCAGGGTTTGCCATCAGATAGTAAGTCTTATTCGCCGTCGTATTATTTCTTATAAGGAAATATCCGTTTGCTACGGCATATCTCGTTGGAGAAGCGACTCTCGGACCGTCATAGTTTGTGGATAAATATTGCGGTGCTCCCGATACCAAAGTTCCGGCTGTATTTAGAGTAACAAAATCATCGGTAAGAACATCTCCGGAAGTTCCCACAGGATGGTAGCCTACAGTTGCCGCATCCGCCTCGTCGGAAAAGGAAAACCTGAACCACATCCAGTCATCACTGGTAAGATAAGTAGCATTATCGGTATAACCTCCCAATAATTCCGTTACGTCAACTTTCCAGACACCCGGTGGCAAAGTAACGTAAGAACCTGTGGACAGCCAATAATCATATCCTTGGTGTACAAAAGGGATATTAAGCGTATTGCTTATGTGCGTTCCCATTATATATGACGTGCCAACAGGCTTCCATGTGCCGACACCGTCCGCATCAGAAGTTAATACATATTTGTCGTTTTGGTTTCCGTCCACAAGTTTAAAACCTGTAACGGGAGTTGCAGAAGTTCCTCCTGTCTGGATTTCAAATTTTTGAGTAGGCGAAATCGTTCCTATTCCCACATTTCCGCCATCAAGTACGATAACATCGTTCAACTGCTGTGCTGCTGTATGGGCAGAACCTGTAGAAGGATTATCTCTTCCTGCGTCAATATTAAAAATCCCTTGCGGGTTTTCCGTATTAATCCCGACTTGTCCGTAAGCCAAAGACCCGATTGCTAATGCAAATATTGTGTATAGTGTATTTTTCATTTTGTTGTAAATTTTGTTGTAAATTTTATTTTAAATTAATTGTTGTTGGTTGATGGTAAACCACCCTGTCAAATCCGCTGTGGCGGATTCGCTATCTCTCCAAAGGAGGGGAATTTTCCCACTGCTTTTTGCGTTATCTTATGGTTTGACAGTTTTTTTCCTTTGGAAAAAGGGGTTGGTTCGGCGGAGGCCTTACGGTGTGAGCAGTTAATTGCAGTATAAAAAATTCGTTTTCAAGAGAAAACGTTTTTTTGTTTTTTAGAAAAAGAGCGGAAAATATTTCAAATCCAAACTTCCCTGCGATTCCAAATTTCTTGGCAAAAGAAGTGGTTGGCGAAACAGCAGAATTTCCACTTTTGTTTGAGATGGAAATCCTGTGTTCGCTGTCCACGGGTTTGTAAACGAGTGTTGGCTGTTTCGGCGTTTCTTTACGCTCGTTTACGGTTTTCCTTGTGTTTTTGGAATCGTGTATTTTCTTCTGCCTTAGCAGAGGTTTTTCTTTTTCTGAATTTTGGCTGTTGATGTAAGCAATAACCGCATGCTGGCTTTCGAGACCGGAAATTACAGAGCCTTTTACGATATAGATGTTTCCTTTTTCGTTTTGGGCAACGTGAATAATTTTTAAAGAATTTCCAAAATTTAAAACTTTTGCTCCTTCGGAAACGTAGAGCTGCGAAAATAAAAAATGAGGAAAAAGCAGAAACACAATACCTACCTTAGAAAAACCGAAACTTCGATTTTTCCAAAACAGAAATTGCTGTAGAAATTTACTTTTCACCCGATGTTTTTTTTCATGGGCAAAAGTATTTTGAAGCGTTGCGGTATCCTAATAATAGACTATCTCTATCTCGGATACAGATATATCAATATCGGTAAATAGATGAAAATCAATATGTTGAAATACTGAAGAGAACTGTGGAAGCAGTGATATCTTTATTGAGTTATCGCCAATTTCGTGTATATATATATACCACCGCAAATTATGCGGTAGAAATACGAATTTTCCACCGCAAAACAATCTTTTTACCAATCGAAGTTGAGAAATTTTTCTGTTAACCTGAGTTCGATTATTAAGGATTATAAAAATATCAATAGGAATGGGCTTTAGCCCGTTTTTAAAAGGAAATTATTGATTGGCTTTAGCTAAAATTTATCTTAAGTTTTGGCTAAAGCCTTATTTGATGCTAAAATTTTGACATCGGGCTAAAGCCCGACGCAATTGATTTGTTTAACTTGTTTTAACTCAATATTTTTAAACCAAAATATTAATCGAACTCAGGCTGTTAAATATACAGAGGTTCGGATTACCCGGCTTTATTCTGCTTATTCAGTTGGGAAATAAATTCGGAAGGAGCTATATCCAGCACTTTTTTGAAGATATGAGTAAAACGGCTGTGCGTGCTGAATCCTGAAATCTCTGCGAGATAACTTATTTTATAATTCAGATGTTCGGGGTGTTCAATCAACTTATTCACAATGTATTTCACACGCAGTTCGTTCAGGTAATCGCTGAACGTATTTCCACGGTATTTCTGCAAAACGTAATTGATGTATTTTGCGTTGGATTGCAGAGCAGAGGCGAATTTCCCCATTGTAAACTTCTCGTCTGTAAAGAGTTCTGTTTTTTCAAATTCTTCAATTTTTGCCAGAAGTTCTTTCTCTTTTTCTTCTGACATAATTCTTGTTTCCGGTTTTTCCCGCAAAGATTCTATTGCATCAGTCTCTTTCTGTAAAGTGTTTTGTGTTAAAATATTTTCGGATAATTCTTTCTCGTTCCTGATGTTTTCAATGATTTTTTCAAAACGCCGTTTCAAATTGTTTTGTCTGTTTATGTAATACAGCGAAAGAGCCGCCAGAAGCAGAACCGACAAAAGCAACGCAAAAACTATAATTTTTCTTGTTTTTTCCGCTTCTTTATTTTCAAGATGTTTCTGCTCCTCAGCGATGACGGTTTCGGCGTGTTTTTTTATTTCATTTTTCTTCGACAGATACGTTTCAAAATATTCTTTTTTGGAAGAAGTGTTTGATAATCCGTATTTTATCTGTTCTTCCATACACCGCAGGCGGAGTGTTTCCAGATTATGAGTTACTGCCGATTGGTAAGCGAGGTCAAACCAGTATTCCGCTTTTTTCATATCGTTTTCCTCTGCCGAAACAATGCCTTTGTCAATATAATACTGCGGAATGAGATGGTTTTTTTCTTCGGGAATATTGCGGAATATTTCTTCGTATTTCTGCAAATACATTTTGGCCTCCTCTGTATTTTCGTTGCATTTCAGCAAGGTATAAGCAAGTTCTGTACTGGTTATCGCCAGATTGATTTTGTAGCGTTCTTCTTTTTCTGAACGGATTTTATTTTCAAAATAACGAACCAAATCTTTTTTGAGCGGAACAGATTTGCACCATTCCATATTCTCCTCAAAAAAAGAACTTTTCTGATATTCCAGCTGCATCAGGGCATCGGGAATATTTTCTTTTTTAATCAGTTTCTCCGCAGTATCAAATCTTTCTTCTGCCTGATTTTTCAAAGCGAGTTTACTATAAATACCTGCCAAAAAGAGGTTTGCCATAATTCTGTCCTCACTGTTTCCGGAAAGTTCCGCAAGGGAATCCACTTTTTTAAACATAAAAATTGCATTGCTGTAATCTGATTTTTTATAAAAAACATCAGCAAGGCAATAATAAGCGTTGGAAAGTTCGGAATTGTTTTTAGATAGTTTAACTATCTGATTTTCAAGGAGTTGACCCCCCCCCCACGTATTTTTCATACTGCTTCTTTTTATAAATCAGCACCTCGATTTCCTTACTCACAGGGCGGACAGGAGCATCGGAGGCTTTTGACTGCAAAAAAAACAACGGCAGGAATAGTAAAAATAATTTTCTTTTCATAATTTGCATTTGTAAAATCTTTTGCAAACAAATAATTATTACAATATACGATTCAAATAAAATAATATCCGAATACGGGATTGTGGTATTGAACCTGTGATAAGTTTTAAAATACTTTATTCAGAATTTTTTTTCCGCAAATTACGATTTGTACTTTCAGCATAAAAGTTTTTATATTTGAAATCGCAATTCCGCACAAATGAAAATCAATCACTTACATAGGTGTAGGTGGTTTTTTAAGCGCATTTCTCTATTTACAGGAGTTTTCAAAGAATTTTTCCCATGTGAATTTCATAACAGGAATCACTGCAGCTGTTGTCAAATTTAGGGATTTTAAAAAATTAGTATATTCGCATCGTAAATTGCAAAAATGAAATCCGTACTCCTTCTATTATATTTCTTCATTCCATCGCTGCTTTTGGCTCAGCACAATATAAAATTTGAAGAGGCAACTTTCAGTGAAATTCTTCAGAAAGCCAAAAAAGAAAAAAAACTGGTCTTTCTCGATGCTTATACTTCGTGGTGCGGATATTGCAAAAAAATGGAAAAAAATATTTTCACGCTCGAGTCCGTAAGCAACTACTATAATTCAAATTTCATCAATGCCCATTTCGATATGGAAAAAGGTGAAGGAAGAGAAATTGCCCAAAAATACGGAATCCGCTCCTACCCAACCTATCTCTTTCTGAACGGCGATGGTGAAGTTGTGATGAAGAATTTCGGTTATTTGGAAGAACAGGACTTTCTTACCGTTGCCAAAGAAGCAAACAACCCCGAAAATCTCAGAAACATGCCGAGGGAGCGATTCGCAAGAGGGGAATCCAATCCTGAGTTTCTGTTGAATATGATGAAACAGTACGCACAAAGCGATTATGAACTGGCTAAAAAAGTTTCCGAACGGTATTTTTCACTGAAAAAACCGGATGAATATACCCCTGATGATGTGGGAATCCTTCTTTATTTCGTTAAATCTCCCGATGATTTCAATTTTAAAATATTGGAAAACAACAAAGAAATTATCACGAAATACCTGCCGGAAAATACCTATGAGGAATTCAAAACATCTCTGAGGATTTCCAAAATTCTGGAAAACTCGCTTGACAGGCAGAATAAAATCATTAAAGACGACGAATATTATCAGAAAGCCATTCCTTTGGTAGGAAAAACAGAAGCCGAAAAAGCCCTGAACAGAGCGAAAATAAATTTCTATCCCGTAGTCGGAAACTTTGCAGAATACGAAAAAGCAGCTCTGGCATATTACCAAAATCCTAATGAATTCAACCCAAATGAACTTCTGAAAGCAGCATGGATTTTCAGCGAATACATCACCACTCCGGCATCTCTGAAAAAAGCTCAGAAATGGGTGGAAAAAGGTGTAAACAGCTCTAAAAACGCTGAAAACACCTATATTCTGGCAAAACTTTATCATAAAACAGGAGATATAAAACAGGCAAAAATATATGCCGAAATGTCAAAAAGTATTTCCGAACAGGACAAGGCTGATTCTTCATTGGCAACAAAGCTTCTTAACGAATTACAAGAAAAAAAATAACGCTTGAAAAAACTCCTGCTCTTCTCATTTTTGGCTGTATCCCTGTTCTTTCAAGCGCAGAAAAAAGATTCTGTACAAAGCAAAACAACGTACATCAAAGCCAATGCTCTTTTCCTGCCTGTCGGCATACTGAATGCCGGAATTGAAACTCAGCTTTCAGAGAAATATACTTTTCAGACGGATGTATTCATTTCTCCATGGAAATCTTTTGCCGGACACGAAGCTCAGATTTATATGATTGGTTTTGAGGGAAGATATTATTTTAACAAAGCATTTAAGCACTGGTACATCGGAGCTGATTTTTCCACCGCCAGATTTATCTTGCAAAAATGGAATTACTGGAAAGACGGTTCCTACCAATACAAAGAAAACAGCCCTGTTTACAATAAATCCGACCTTTATCAAGACGGTTATACCTTCATTTTCGGAGCATCAGCAGGCTATCAGTTTGAGGTGAACGAAAAGTGGAATATTGACCTTTATCTCGGTGTCGGAAGCTCGCAGGATTTTTATAAAGGCTATCACAGAGAATTGGGAATCCGCTATGACACCGATAGAAACTGGAACCGAAGCGGAGAATGGATTCCGTACAGAGGAGGCGTAATGATTTCTTATAAACTGAAATAAATGAACATCAAATCCTACAAATTTGCAATAGTTGCAGTAATCACATTTATCATTCTTTTTCTGATGAATTATATCGGAAGCGAAGAAGCGGACAGACTTTCCCGCGCTTTGCTTACTGCTTTTGCAGGCGTAATCGGGTTAACAATCGGAATGTGGTTCGTGTACAAAAACCGTGATGACAACGGAAACCAGCAGCATTTTGATTAGTAAAAATCCGATGTCCGAAGTCGGAAGATGACTTGGAGAGTTTGAAATGGTTTGATTTTGTTTGAAATAGTTTGAATAATAAATCCCAACCAAAAACTTCCTTCTTCCGACCTGAAACCTCGCAACTACTACTCAATCCGGATACATCACATATTTTTCTCTTATTTTCTGAAACCTTTCCAAATCCGCTTTCCACGAATCTCTGATTTCCTTTTCGGATTTTCCGGCAATGATTTGCTCTCTCAATTCATCCGTTCCGGCAAGTTTATCGAAAAATAAATTTTTCAGGAAGAAATTCTGATTGGGATTTTTATAATTTTCATAGGCTTTTAACAGCCATTCCAGATTCAGTTTCCGCAAATCTTCTGGATAATCGGAAAGATTTTCACCATAGCAGAGTTTTCCGTTCAGAAAAGGGTCTTTTGCTCCGGAAGTGGGTTTCGGTGTGAATGTATATGGAAAATTTTTCGTCCACGGACTTCCGTAAATCTGAAAAGGAAAATCCGTTCCGCGACCTACAGAAACCTGTGTTCCCTCAAAAAAACAAAGCGAAGGATACAGATTTATCGCTTTATCGTTCGGTAAATTCGGGGAAGGTTTTTCGGACATTCCGTAGCGTTGGTTTTTATGATAATTCAGCATCGGAATCAATGTATATTTTGCCTGAACTCCGTTTTTCAGCCATTTTTCGCCGTTTACCATTTTTCCGTATTCTCCGATGGTAAGTCCGTAAATTACGGGAACTTCGTGCATTCCTACAAAACTTGTCCATTGTTTTTTCAGAATAGGTCCGTCAATATATCCGTCGTGAGGATTCGGACGGTCGAGAACCATTACCTCCACATTGTTTTCCGCAGCGGCTTCCATTACATAAGCCAATGTAGAAATATAAGTATAAAAACGAACGCCGACATCCTGAATATCGAACAAAATAATATCCACACCTTTCAACTGTTCGGAAGTCGGTTTTTTATTGTTTCCGTAGAGTGAAACAATCGGGATTCCTGTTTTTTTGTCGATACCGTTTTTTACGTGTTCTCCTGCGTCTGCTTCTCCGCGGAATCCGTGTTCGGGAGCGAAAATGGATTTGATTATAATATCATTTTTTACCAAGAAATCCACCAAATGTGTTTTATCACTCAAAAGCCCGGTTTGGTTCGTTACCACGATTACGGACTTGTTTTTCAGAAGCGGAAAATAGTGTTCCGAACGGTCGGCTCCTGTTTTGAAACAGGTTTCTGACTGGGCAAAAATGACGTTTCCTAAAAAAATTAGGCAAATCGAAAGTAAATTTTTAATTTTGAGGCTTAAATTCATCGGGTTGAAATTTCCTTTATATTTTTCTAAAAAAATAGCGTTTTCCAAAGATAACAAAAATAATCTGTCGAGGATTATCATTTTTATCGGTCGTCTTTCCGTAGCATTGGGCGTGATTGTAGCGCTCATCACCGTTTCCATAGGCTTCGGCTCGAAAAAAGCGATTAAGGAAAGAACGGCGGATTTCAGTGGACACATTACCATTAAATCCAAACACTCCAACAATTCCTATAATTCTTCCTTGCTCAGCAATGACGGACTTCAACTGGATAAAATAAAAACGCTTCCTGATGTAAGCCATGTTCAGAAATACGCGACGGTAAGCGGGATTCTCAGAACGAAAGATAATTTTGCGGGAATTATTTACAAAGGCATCTCAAAAGATTTCGACCACGAAAGATTCAAAAAATTTCTGATTGACGGAACGACCCCGAAAATTACGGGAGAAGGCTATAACAACGGCGTAACAATTTCCGATAAAATCTCCAAAAACCTGAACCTTAAAGTAAAAGACAGCATTGTTGCCGTTTTTTCAAAGGCCGACCAGAAACCGATTTACCGAAAATTTGAAGTCGTGGGAATCTACAAAACCGATATTAAAATGATTGACGACCTTTTTATCATCGGAGACCTCCGCCATGCACAGAAAATTTTAGGATTAAATGAAAATGAGAACGGCGGAATGGATATTTTCCTTAAAAATGTGAATGACATTAATAGAGATTTCCCTGAAATAGAAGCCCTTTCCGGTTACAAAAATTTTGCGGAAAGAGTAACGGACAAATATCCTGAAATCACCGACTGGATTAATATTTTCGATGTCAATATCACGCTGATTATCATGCTGATGCTCACGGTTGTGGTCATCAATATCATTATGGTTCTGCTGATTCTGATAATCGAACGGACCAATTCCATCGGAATTCTGAAAACGCTCGGTGCTTCCAACGGACAAATTCGGGCGGTGTTCATCAATTACACGCTGCTGATTATGATTCCCGGACTGCTGATTGGAAATTTTATCGGACTCGGACTTTTGATTCTTCAAAAGATTTTCGGCATTATTAAGCTGAATCCCGAAAACTATTATGTAAGCGTAGTTCCCGTGGAACTGAATATTTTCCACATTCTCGCCATTTCAATAGGAATTCTGCTGATTTCCGCAATCGCCCTGATTCTGCCGAGTTATCTGATCAGTAAAATTTCTCCTGTAAAAGCGGTAAAGTATATTTAGGCTTTTAGCGATTGGCTGTTTGCTTTTGGCTTTTCCTGTTTTTGGTTCATCAAAATCTTGCTTATTATTTTAAAAAGTTTATTTTTGAAAAAATAAATAATATGAAAAGCAAACATCCAAAAGGGCTTCCCTATCTTTTTTTCACAGAAATGTGGGAACGTTTCGGCTATTATCTGATTCTCGGAATTTTTGTTCTCTACCTCATCGAACCGCAGGGTTTTGACGGCGGACTCGGAATTCCGGATAAATCTGCCGACGATATTTTCGGAACGTACATCGCGCTTACTTATCTTACTCCGTTTATCGGCGGGTTTTTGGCGGAAAGACTTTTGGGTTATATCAAATCCATTTATCTCGGCGGAATTCTGATGGCAGCAGGTTATATCGGAATGGGACTTTTCAAGGAACTTCCGCTTTTTTATACTTCATTGGGACTGATTATTATCGGAAACGGATTTTTCAAACCGACCATTTCCACGATTCTCGGAAACCTCTATTCCGACGAACCGTACAAAAAAAATAAGGATAACGGCTACAATATTTTCTATATGGGAATTAATATCGGTGCGTTTATCTGCAATATTATCGCGGCTTTTATGCGAAACCGTTTCGGTTGGGGCGAAGCGTTCATTACCGCCGGAATCGGGATGCTTCTCGGATTGGTGATTTTCAGTTTCGGATTGAAACATATTCGTCACGCCTGCGAAATGAAACCTGTGAAAGAAGGCGACAGCAAGATTTCCGATGTTCTGCTGAAAGTGTTTTTACCGGCTTTGATTTTTGGAATTATCGGCTGGATAATTCCCGGAAATATCTTTGGAAGCGACAATACCGATGCGTTTATTTTTGCGTGTATTCCTGTCATTTATTTTTATATTTCATTGTATTTCAAAGCAGATAAAGACGAGAAAAGACCGATCGGTGCTTTGCTTCTGATATTTCTGGTCTGTATGTTTTTCTGGGCGATTTTCAAACAGAACGGAACGGCTCTCACGCGCTGGGCAAATTATTACACGGACAGAAGTATTCCCGACAAATTGGTCGAGCCGATGCGAAGCATTTATATGCTTGACGGAAAAGACGGCGTGAACGGAAAATCTTATGAAGACAAAGAAGTTCCGGTGTATGACGAGCAGTTCCGTTCGCAGAAAAATGAAGCCGGAGAAACCATAAAAGTTTCGGGAAAAGATGTTTATTTTAAAAATATCAATCCCGAAGAACGGCAAAGATTTGAAGCAAATCCGAAACAGCAAGTTTATCTTTTCAATACCGAATTGTTCCAGTCTATCAATCCGTTTTGGGTCATTGTCCTTACGCCTTTGATTGTCGGATTTTGGGCAATTTTCCGAAGACGCGGAAAAGAACCGACCACACCAACGAAAATCGTCATCGGAACGTTTATTACCGCATTGTCGTGTCTGGTAATGGTTGCCGCCGTTTTTGCCGGAAACAACGGAGCGGAAAAAGTTTCCCCGCTTTGGCTGGTAGCGAGTTACGGCGTAGTTACGGTTGGCGAACTCTGCCTGTCGCCGATGGGATTATCCGTAGTTTCAAAATTGTCTCCGAGCAGAATTACGGCTTTGATGATGGGCGGATTTTTCCTTGCAAATTCCGTCGGGAACAAACTTTCGGGGATTCTTGCCAGCACTTGGTACAATTATGAAAACAAGGAATATTATTTCCTCGTGAATTTCGGATTGCTGATTTTCGCCTTTATTCTCGGACTTTTTATGCTGAAATTTCTAAACAAAGTGATGAAGGAAAAAGGCGTGGATTAATTCCTTTTTTTGAAATAATTAAAAAAGTGCCGGACAATTCCGGCATTTTTTGTGTTTAAACCTTTCAGAAAAGTGAAAAAAAACTATATTTGTGAACATTAACAAAATTTAACAAAAACTATATGGATAATTTAGAAGCAGTAAATGCAACTGACGATTTTATCGAGAAAAAACAAAGTAAACACCCGAAAGGACTTTGGGTATTATTCGGAACTGAAATGTGGGAGCGTTTCAATTTCTACGGAATGAGGGCGCTTTTGACGCTTTTTATGGTAAACTCTTTATTGATAAAAGAGGCTGATGCCGCTATTATCTATGGTGGTTTTTTAGCATTATGCTATTTAACGCCGCTTTTGGGAGGTTTCATTGCAGATAAATATATCGGAAACAGAAACGCCATTTTGATAGGCGGAACATTAATGGCAATCGGTCAGTTTCTGCTGTTCATCAGTGCTTCCACGTTTTCCGCTAATTTGGGCGGTGCGAAACTTTTTATGTGGCTGGCATTGTTCATCATCATTTTCGGGAACGGATTTTTCAAACCGAATATTTCCTCAATGGTGGGAAGTTTATACCCGAAACAGGAAAAATCAAAACTGGATTCCGCATTTACCATTTTCTATATGGGAATCAATATCGGTGCGTTTTTGGGGCAGTTTATCTGTCCGTATTTAGGCGACGTGAAAGATTCTGCGACAGGAGTTCGTGATATTTTCGCATTCAAATGGGGATTTTTAGCGGCTTCTATTGCAATGGTTATCGGAACGGTAACATTCTTTATTCTTAAAAACAGATACGTTGTAACACCTGAAGGAAGAGCAATCGGAGGTCTTCCGAAAAACAATACATCAGAAGATTTCGAAGAAGGAGAATCCCAAACTGCAAAATTTTCCGGAAAATCTATCGGTATTGCAATTGGATTATTCGTTATTTTATTCTTTGTTTTCCGTTACCTTTTGGTGGGAGAATTCGGATTCAGTTCTGTGGAAATGGGGCAGTTAATTAAAGGAATTATTTATCCGTTCATTTATTCTGCCGGTATTGCATTAGCATTTTTGATTATGAGTTCTGCCGAAAACAAAGTGGAAAGACAAAGAATCTGGGTAATCTATATTGTTTCCTTTTTCATTATTTTCTTCTGGGCAGCGTTTGAACAGGCTGGTTCTTCATTAACTTTTATTGCGGACAACCAAACCGACAGAAATATTTTCGGCTGGAATATGCCGCCTTCAATGGTACAAATTTTCAACGGAATTTTCGTAGTTATTTTAGCCGTTCCTTTCAGTATGCTGTGGGATAAATTGAGAGCAAAAGGAAAAGAACCTGTTTCTCCTTTTAAACAAGCAATGGGACTGGCTTTAATTGCACTTTCCTATTTCATTATCGCATACAATGTTAAAGATTTGGGAAATTCCGGATTACTGGCAATCAAATGGCTGATGCTGTTGTATTTAATCCAGACTATGGGGGAATTGTGTTTATCTCCGATTGGATTATCACTGGTTGGTAAATTAGCACCGAAACGATTTGCTTCCTTACTTTATGGCGTTTTCTTCATTTCAAATGCGGCAGGTTATGCATTAGCCGGTTCTTTGGGAGCGATTATTCCTGCAACCGGAGATAAATTTCAAAAGGCTGAAAAATTAGGAATCAATTTACAGGACGTTCTGGACAAAAAAGTAACTTTAACTCCGGAACAGGCTGCGTTGTTTGAAAAAGAACACATTCCGACAGCAAACACAACATTTGCAGGGTTTGAAATCCATAATTTATTTGAATTCTTTATGGTTTTCGTAGTTCTTTGCGGAATTGCAGCGGTAATTTTGGCATTCCTTTCTCCACGTTTGAAAAAAATGATGCACGGAATCAAATAATCCCGCAACAAAATATTTTACAAAACCTCTGATTTTTTCGGAGGTTTTTTTTAATTAAACCGGTATCGTGCTAATTTTTCGGGTCAAACGCATTAAAGTTATTTGATTAAAATAAATCGGAATGAGTTCCGGTTCTTACAAGTTCCAAAAGCATAATTTTTGTGTTTTCATCCCAAATTAACAGTAAGTCGGGTTTTACGTGACATTCCCAATAACCGCTGTATTCACCTTTCAATTTATGGGGCTTATACTTTTTATCTACTCCCTGAGAACCCTTTAAAGCAAGATTATTTATAAATTTTTGCAACAGTTCAAAATCCGAAATACTCCGTTTTTTAAGCAATTTCAAATCTTTGAGAAATTTATTGGAAGCAACGATTTGATACATTTATATGCTTTTGAATAATTCATCAACACTATTGAATTTCACACCTTTACCATTCTTCAATTCCCGCATTGCCTTAATAGTTTCTTTGTTAGGTTTCGGGCTTTTTTCTTCTACAATTTCAATTCCTTTTTGTTTGGAATAAACCACCTCCAACATTTCCTTAAAAACCTTTCCGGCTTTGGTAGATTCGTTTATTTTTAATGTGATTGTTTCCATAATTCTTCCATTTTTTTCCTAAACAAAACTACAAAATATTTTCAAAAAATAAGAAGTTTAAAAAAAAGTTGAATCCGCTTTGCGGACATTATGATTGAAAGCGGACATTCAAAAAAAATATCTCAAAATTAATCATACCAAACTTTTCAAAAATAAATTTCCGAAACCTCCGATTTTGTCGGCGGTTTTTTTTATTTTCGTCAGTCGAAAGCGTTGTTAAGGCTTCAAGCCTTAACAACGCTCAAAAATCGGCATCATTTATCATTCATCACTTATCACTTATCAAATATGCTTACTCTCGACCAAATCCAAAACTTCAAAGGAAAATATCCGAAACAGATTCTCAGTCTTTTTTTCTCGGAAATGTGGGAGCGTTTTTGTTTCTACGGAATGCGGGGAATGTTGGTCGTTTTTATGATTACGCAACTCGGCTTGGGCGAGAAAGAAGCCAATCTGCAATACGGTGCAACTCAGGCATTTGTTTACGCTTTTACGTTTGTGGGCGGACTTTTTGCAGACAAAATTCTCGGTTTCCGAAAATCGCTGTTTTGGGGCGGACTTTTGATGATTGTCGGGAGCATTATTCTTTCGATTAATCCCCATCATTATTTTTTCTTCGGAATTTCGTTTACCATTATCGGAACGGGATTTTTCAAACCGAATATTTCCACAATGGTCGGGAAACTCTACAAAAACGGCGACCCGAGAACTGATGCGGGTTTTACGCTGTTTTATGCAGGAATTAATCTGGGAGCGTTGTTGGGCGGATATTTTTGCGTGGCAATCGGTCAGGGCGATTTGTTTAAAAATCTAATTCCCGAAGAAAAAACTTGGAATGTGGCGTTTGGATTGGCGGCTATTGTAATGATTATCAGTCTGATTAATTTTTATTTTACGCAAAAAAGTTTGGGACCGATTGGTTTTCCGCCGGGACATCTGTTGTCTGACGAACCCGACAGAAAAATCCCAAAATGGCAGGAAATTGCGGTTTACGTTGGGAGTTTGCTTGTGATTCCGCTGATTATGACAATGGTTTCCAAAACCGAATACACGGATTATTTTATGTATATCATCGGTCCATTGACGCTGATTTATCTCTTTTATGAAATGACAAAAGTCAATTCTTCCGAACGGAAAAAATTAATTGCGGCTTTGGTTTTCATTATTTTTTCCATTTTCTTTTGGGGAATTTACGAGCAAAGCGGCGGTTCGCTCAGCATTTTTGCAGAACGGAATTTGAACAGAGATTTGCTCGGACTAAATCCGAACGGCGTTAATAATTCCGGCGGTGCATTTTTCATTTTGCTGCTGGCAGTTCCTATCGGATTATTCTGGATTTGGCTCAACAAAAAGAAAATCGAGCCGAACACGATTATCAAATTCGGATTAGGATTTTTGTTTCTCGGTTTGGGTTATTATGCGATTTTCGCAACGAGATATTTCGCCAACGAAGCCGGAATCACTTCGCTCAATATTTTCACGATTGCACTTTTCGTCATCACTTTGGGCGAGATGTGTCTCTCACCAATCGGACTTTCAATAATGACGAAACTTTCCACCAAAAACCTGCAAGGAATGATGATGGGAATGTGGTTTCTGGCTTCGGCTTACGGACAATATGTTGCCGGAATTATCGGCGCAAATATGGCAACCGCAAAAGAGGGTTCTTCCAATCTTGATGCACTTTTGGCTTACACGGACGGTTACAAACAACTCGGTTTGTACGCCTTGATTTGCGGAGTGGTATTGATTTTGATTTCGCCACTTGTCAAAAAACTGATGCAGGAAGTAAGGTAAATGAATAATTTTTGGCAAAGTATATAGCAAAAATTTAATTTTCTTATATTTGAATACACCAATAAAATATTGCAAAAATGACTATCGTTATAAAAAAGAATGCCACAAAAGACGAAATAAAAAACTCTTTGGCAGAAATAAATAAGAAAAAAAAGAAAGGTATTAGACAATTTTTTGGAATTTCCACAGAAAATACAGATGCGGTCGCATTTCAAAAAAAATTGAGAAATGAATGGGATTGATTTTCTTGCAGACACCAATTTTTTGATTCATATTTATGAGGGAAAACCTCTTGTAGAGCCATTTTTAGATTATTCTTTTGCTGTTTCATATATTACCGAAATTGAACTTTTAGGAGTTTTTAGCATAAACAATAACCAAAAAAAAGATTTTAAAAATCTTTTGGAAGAATGTATTATTATCGAAATGAATCCACAGATAAAGGAGTTGTCTATAAAATTGAAACAAAAGTATAAAATAAAAATTCCTGATGCGATTATCGCAGCAAGCTCCATTACATATAATCTGCCGTTGATTACTTCTGATTCCGATTTTCAAAAGATAAAAGAACTCAATTTAATCTTCATTCAAAAATAATTTAAACTTTGAAGATTAACAAAATTTTAGTTTATGAAAAAACTATTTTCAATTTTCGGGATTTTAATATTTGTCGTTTCATTCTCGCAAGTGAGATGGATAACGCTTTCTCAGGCGTTGGAGGCCCAGAAAACACATCCGAAAAAAATACTGATTGACTTCTATGCAGATTGGTGCGGACCTTGTAAACTGATGGAAAAAAACACTTATTCTCATCCCGTGATTTCGGAGCAGATTAACCAGAATTATTACCCCGTGAAATTCAATGCGGAAGGTTCTGATGAATTTATGCTTCTCGGGAGAGAATTTTCCAATTCCGGCTTTATAAAAGGAAAAACAAGAAATCCGCTGCACGATTTCACAAAATATATGAACGTGTCTTCCGTACCAAGCACCGTATTTCTGGATGAAACCGGAAATCCGATTACGATTCTCAACGGTTTTCTCTCTGCAAAGGAAATTGAGCCGTACCTCAGCATGATTGCCGGAAATGATTACAAAAAAATCAAAACCCGTGAACAGTGGGATGATTATCAGAGAAGATTCAGGTCGAAGATAAAAGAATAGCGGGATAATATTGAATGACCTTGAGACTTGGTGGGAAGGAGAAGATAAGCGTTCAAACCATTCTCAAACCACCTTAAGCCTTGAACTTCATAGTAGTAGCAGGACACCTATTTTAATTTGTTTGCCGAAGTAATGAAAACGGGCTGTGTAAACCTTCAATTCATCCCCACATCCTCCGGTGCATTTGCCCAAAGCAGATATTTTCCACCGAGATTCAGCATGATTTTTTTCCAAAGACTTTGGTCATTAGGCATCGTATAATCCAGATTGTAAATGTCTGCAACTGTCCACATCTTTCTGAAAACTTCACTTTCCAACTGGCGGGAAGACCAACCCGAATATCCTGAAAAAACCTTAATATCAGCGATATTCAGCCTTCCTTCCAGAACAGCAGCAGTAACACTTTCAGTATCTTCTGTAAGATAAAATTCATTGTTAATGCTGACATAATATTCGGAAACCGGAATGCCTTTGGCAATGATAAAAGTTCTGTTGTTCTCCACGGGGCCGCCGTCATAAATTTCAGCACGAAATCCAAACAACTGCCCTACCCTGCGGCTGAGTTCCTCATTCTTTCTGTTGAGAATAAGTCCGAATGCTCCGTGAACATCATGGTCGATAATCAGCACTACGGAACGGGAAAAAATATCTCCCGAAATATCCGGAGTGGAAATTAATATTTTACCTTTGTAATCAGAATTCATGCTCAAATATATAAAAAGATATGGAAAATCTCCATGACCACAGGATGGTTTATGAAAAATCACAGCTTCTGGAAAATCAGATAAAAGAAAATCCGATGGAACAATTCCGCATCTGGTTCATGGAAGCGCAACAGAATCCCGAAATTTCCGAAGCCAATGCAGTATCCGTTTCAACCGTTGAAAACGACGGGTGCCCGCGCACGAGAATGGTTCTGCTGAAATCCTACACATGGGAAGGCTTTATCTTTTACACCAATTACAACAGCCGAAAAGGAAAAGCGATTGAGAAGACCCATAAAGCATGCCTGCATTTTTTCTGGCCGAATATGGAACGGCAGATTGTTATTAAGGCTGATGTGGAGCGGATTGCAGAAAATCTGAGTGATGGCTACTTCCATTCCCGACCGAAAGGAAGCCAGCTGGGTGCAGCAGTTTCACCGCAAAGCGAAGTCATTCCAAATCGTGATTATCTGGAAAAAAAGCTGAAAAAGCTGGAACAGGAATACGAAAACAAAGAAGTTCCCCTACCGGAAAACTGGGGAGGCTATCTCGCAAAACCTTATGAAATTGAATTCTGGCAGGGACGCCCCAACCGCCTGCACGACAGAATCATCTATACGCTTCAGGAGGATTTCGGCTGGAAAATAGAAAGGCTTGCGCCCTGAACTAAGATGGGGAGATGGGGAGACGTGGAGTTGAGGAGACTTTGAGGGAAAATCAAACTATTTCAAACAAATTCAAACCATCAAACCAATTCAAACTTTCAAACAGCTCAACAAAAAAGAGACCGCCCATTTGGACAGTCTCTTTATTTTTCTTTGAAACTAATTATTTTTTCTTAGCTCCGGATACAGCGTTTGCCAAATCAGCACCAGCTTTAAATTTAGCTACTTTTTTAGCAGCAATTTTGATTGGTTTTTTAGTAGCCGGGTTGATTCCCTGTCTTGCAGCTCTCTCAGCAACTGAGAAAGTACCGAAGCCTACTAAAGAAACTTTTCCATCTTTTTTCTTCAATGTTTCTGTTACGTTGGAAACGAAAGATTCCAAAGCAGCTTTAGCAGCAACTTTAGTAATTCCTGCATCTTTTGCGATTGCGTCGATTAATTCAGACTTGTTCATAATTGTATTTATTTTAAAAAGTTAGTTAAGGTTAAATAATCTTGCTTGTTGAGGCAAATATAGTACAAATTTCATTTCGTGCAAATTTTTTTCTAAAAAATAATCAAAATTCTATCATTTCCTTTCAAATCACCCGAAATCAATAATCTGTTTTCTGCCGAGTTAAGCGCATTTCCAAACACTAAAAGTATGCCAAAACCGCTCTGATAAATACTTTTTAAATAATTGTTTAATTTCAGTCTGAAATTGCGAATTTCTAAATCCGGAATAATTCAATAATAATTTGGCAGAATTTTTGCGAAATATTCACGGATAATGCCATTTATATGATTTTAAAATATTATTGCTTTAATCGCCGATTATTACAGTTTATGCTTTTCTCAATGATAAATTATATTAAATTTGCAGCATGTTAATAGAAGTTTTTAAGTCGAAAATCCACAGAGTCCGAGTTACCGAAGCAGATTTGAACTATATCGGCAGTATTACCATAGATGAAGACCTCATCGAAGCCGCAGGAATGATTCCCGGAGAGCGTGTATATATCGTCAATGTGAACAATGGGGAACGTTTCGACACCTATATTATTAAAGGAAAACGAAAATCCGGAGAAATCTGTTTGAACGGCCCTGCCGCAAGAAAAGTTCAGAAAGACGACATCATTATCATTATGTCTTATGCTCAGATGACACCTGAGGAAGCACAGACCTTTCAGCCCAAGATTATTTTCCCTGATGAAAAAACCAATCTCCTGACTTAATTTTTCCTTTTTTTCATCCTCACGAAAGTGAACAGTTCCGGTTTTTATGCAAGAAAAAAAATCCAAATCCTATAAAACTTTCATCACGATTCTCATTTCGCTGGCATTTGCCGCTATATTTATGTGGCTGGCATTCCGTGATTTTGAATTCGGAAAACTGAAAAATTCGCTCTCCAAAGCTAACTATTTATGGGTGCTTGTTTCTGCATTTTTCGGGATTCTGGCGTATTGGTTCAGGGCAATCCGCTGGAATATTCTCCTCGAGCCTTTGGGATACAGCATCAGCAGTTCCAATTCACTCTGGACGATTTCGTTCGGCTACCTCATGAATCTCACGATTCCCCGAAGCGGCGAAGTAGCAAGAGCAACTGCACTGTACGGCGTGGAAAAAGTTCCCGTAGACAAATCTTTCGGCACAATCATTCTGGAAAGGGTAATCGATTTGGTCTGTATGCTCGGGTTTCTGGGATTGACTATGATTTTCAAATACGACCTGATTGTGAGTTTTTTCAGGGAAGCCGATATCAGCATCAATCCTTATTATGTTATAGCTTTCATATCCGCAGGAATTTTAGGATTGTTTCTTTTTTTTAAATTCAAAGACCATTTCAGGAAATATTCTTTTCTGAATAAATTGATAAACTTTATCGAAGGAATTTTAAAAGGACTGACTTCCATTTTTAAATTAAAGCAGAACGGAAAATTTATTCTTTATACACTGGCGATTTGGGTCAGTTATTACCTTGCCGCTTATTTAATCTGTTTTGCCCTGCCGGAAACTTCGGATTTCACGATTGCAGACGGATTTTACATCATCGTAGTCGGAACGCTGGGAATGATGGTTCCCGCATCTGGAGGAATCGGAGCGTTTCATTTTGCCTTAAAAATCGGGATTTCCGCACTGTTCGTTTCTATGGGAAAAAGCGCATCGGAAGGAGCGGAAGTCGGGCTCAGCTATGCTTTTCTTTCGCACACGCTTCAAATGGTTATCATGCTTGTAATGGGCTTTATCGCCATTCCTATTCTTGCAAAATCAAGGGCAAAAATGCTTGCAAAGGAATCCGGAGGAATTTAAAATTGCCTCGTATCGGTTTTTCCTTTAACTTTGCACAAACCTAATCTAATGAGTAAAAAGAATACCAAGTACATCTTCGTAACGGGAGGTGTTACTTCTTCCTTAGGAAAAGGAATTGTTTCCGCTTCTCTCGGACTTCTCCTAAAATCACGCGGCTTTAACGTTACGATACAGAAACTCGACCCTTATATCAACATCGACCCGGGCACGCTGAATCCGTATGAACACGGTGAATGCTACGTAACCGAAGACGGTGCGGAAACCGACCTCGATTTAGGACATTACGAACGTTTCCTCGATTCTCCGACTTCACAGAACAATAACGTAACAACAGGACGAATCTACCAAACCGTTATTGAAAAGGAGCGCAAAGGAGATTTTCTCGGGAAAACCGTTCAGGTGATTCCGCATATTACCAATGAAATCAAAAGAAGAATCACCATTCTTGCCAAAAAAAATTACGACATCATCATTACGGAAATCGGTGGAACAGTCGGCGATATCGAATCGCTTCCGTATATCGAATCCGTACGCCAGCTGAAATGGGAGCTTGGAGAAAAAAACTCCATGGTGATTCATTTGACACTTCTTCCTTATCTTTCATCAAGCGGTGAGCTTAAAACAAAACCGTCTCAACATTCCGTCCGTTCACTAATGGAAAGCGGGCTGATGGCGGATGTTCTCGTTTGCCGTACCGAACACAAAATTCCGAAAGAACAGCGGGCAAAATTGGCGCAGTTCTGCAACGTAGGAATGGAGAACGTAATAGAATGTCTTGACCTCGAAACCATTTACGAAGTTCCGATGTATCTTCAGAAACAGAATTTTGATGAAGTCGTGATGAAAGAACTCGGACTTAAAACCATAAAACAACCTAACCTCAAAGACTGGAAAAACTTCCTGAAACGCTATAAAAACCCGAAAAAATCAGTGGAAATTGCACTGGTCGGAAAATATGTTTCGCTTCAGGATTCTTATAAATCCATTGCAGAAGCATTTATCCATGCCGGTGCAGACCAGGAAACCGAAGTGAAGGTCCGCTGGGTGTACAGTGGCGATATTACTGCCGATAATGCGGAAGAGACCTTTAAAGGAATCGACGGAATGCTTATCGCTCCCGGATTTGGCGACAGGGGAATTGAAGGGAAAATTCTTTCCGCAAAATTTGCCCGCGAAAACAAAATTCCACTGCTCGGAATCTGCCTCGGGATGCAGATTATGACGATAGAATTTGCAAGAAATGTCCTCGGTTTGGAAAAAGCCAACTCAATGGAATTTGACACTTCAACGCCCGACCCTGTTATTTCAATCATGGCAGACCAGAAAAATGTGGTGGAAAAAGGCGGAACGATGAGACTTGGGGCGTGGAAATGTACGCTGAAACCTAATTCCAAACTGGCAGAAGTATATAAAAACAAAAATATTTCGGAAAGACACCGCCACCGCTACGAATTCAATTCCGAATATCTGGAGGTTTTTGAGAAAAACGGACTCGTTCCTACCGGTTTCAACCCCGATACCAAACTCGTTGAAACCCTTGAGCTGAAAGATCACCCTTTCTACATAGGTGTTCAGTATCATCCGGAATATAAAAGTACCGTGGAAACGCCGCATCCTTTGTTCATCGCTTTTGTAAAAGCGTGTACGAAGAAATAAAATCCTCACCCCCAACCCCTCTCCAAAGGAGAGGGGAGCGGATTCTGAATTTCAATCTAAAGGGCTTAAAATCAATTTAATTCTTTTTTTTCGGAATTTGTCAAAAAATCCATAACAAAAACAAAGGCTGACGATTGTAAAAAAAATCAGTATTTTTGTCAGCTCGAATTTCTCAGGAAACATTTAGGAACAGATTTTGTGAAATTCGGTATTCATTTAATACATCATCAACTCATGCAACAGAACAACGGACTCGATAAGAACCAACTGATAAGTTTTTTTGTGTTTTCCCTGATTTTAGTGGGCTTCATGTTTTACATTCAGAATAAACAAGTGAAAGAAGACGCTCAAAAAGCAGTGGCACAACCTAAAACAGAACAAAAGACCAACACGGTACAACCGACTAATGCCGCGAATATCAATCAGCCAGCAGTTACTCCCGGTTCTATCAAAACCGCAACTCTGAAAAACAATGAGCTGAATCTGGAATTCAGCAGTCTCGGAGGGCAGATTTCAAAAGTGGAACTGGTGCAATACAAGGCTTATGACCATAAAACGGATACTGCCGATTTACCATTGGAGCTCATCAGCAAAAACAATTCGCAGTACGGATTTCAGTTTAAAGACAAAACCGGAAAACTGATTAATACCAAAGATTTGGTTTTCGCACCGGAAGTAAACGGAAATACCGTAACCATGACCGGAAACTTAAACGGTGCAGCTGTGGTTCAGTTTATCTATACGCTTCTTCCGAAATACACCGTTGATTTCAAAGTAAAAACCCAGGGGCTTTCTCAGGTTACGGGAGATTCCAAAGCAGACTTTATCTGGAATCATAATGTGAGAAATCTGGAAAAAGGTCGCGCTCAGGAATTGTCGCATTCGGAATTCGGATATGCTTTTGATAATTATAAGGATTTCGATTATCCGTTCTGGGGAAAAACACTCGAAGAAGACGAGAAAATCAACTGGCTTTCTGTCAAACAGCAATTTTTCACAAGTGTAATCGAGCCTAAAAACGGTTTTGACCATTCAAGAGGAACAGTGGAAACCATTGATGAAGGAGAGTACCTTAAAAAATTTAATTATAACGGGCAGGTTCAGCTCAGCGGCGGAGAACTTACTCAGGATTTTACGTGGTATTTTATGCCTCTTGACCTTGATTTATTAAAATCTTACGACAAGAATTTTGATGAAATTCTTCCTTTGGGATGGTCTTTCATCGGAACGATGAACAGATGGTTCTTTATGCCGATGTACAACCTGATTTCTTCATGGGGAATTGCCGCAGGATGGGTAATTTTCATCATGACGATTGTGGTAAAGCTCATTCTTTCCCCGATTATGTATAAACAGCACAAACTAAGTGCAATGATGAAAGTCATCCGTCCGGAAATAGACGAAGTAAACGCAAAATACAAAGATGCCGATGCGATGAAAAAGCAACAGGCAACTATGGAAGTATACAGGAAAGCAGGCGTGAACCAGATGGCGGGATGTCTTCCGGCATTATTGCAGATTCCTATTTTCTACGCATTATTCCGATTCTTCCCGAATTTTATCGACCTGAGAGGAAAGAGCTTCTGGTTTGCAAAAGACCTTACGGCTTATGACGATTTAATAAAGATACCTTTCACCGTTCCGTTCTTCGGATGGGACCACATCAGTGTTTTTGCAGTGGCGTGTACGGTGGTAGTTCTGATTTATACCATTATGACTTCCGGAAACATACAACAGCCTCAGCAGGAAGGAATGCCGAATATGAAAGTGATGATGTACATCTTTCCGGTAATGTTCTTTTTCTTCCTAAATACTTCCGCATCGGGGCTTTCTTGGTATTATTTCATTTCCAATGCGATTAATATACTGATTATCCTTGTCATTAAATACTGGATTCTGGATGAAAAGAAAATCCATGCACAAATTCAAGCGAACAAAGCACAGCCGAAAAAAGAAGGGAAATTCCAAAAGAGAATGCGCGAGATGATGGAGAAAGCACAGGAACAGCAAAAACTTGCAGAATCTCAACAGAGAAAGCCTAAAAAGAAGTAAATTTTTCAATAATATAAATAAAAAAGGGTGTCCGAAAAGTCAGACATCCTTTTGTATTCTTTTTTCTCTAATCCACCTCACAAGGCAAGCGTGTAAGGCTATGCAAAGTTCGGTACTCCGTGCCTTGTGTAGATTTTTTTGAGTGCGGAGCACTCAACCATGCTTAACCCGATGCGCCAGCTTCGGGAAAATAAAAAAGCTGTTTCACCCTCGAAACAGCTTTAATTTTTACTCCCATTCAATCGTTGCAGGTGGTTTGCTCGAAATATCGTACACTACTCTATTAATTCCCCGTACTTCGTTGATGATTCTGTTGGAAACAATTTCCAGAAAATCGTAAGGAAGTCTGCTCCACGTTGCCGTCATAAAATCTATGGTATTGGCGGAACGAACTGCGGCAGTGTATTCATACGTTCTTTCGTCGCCCATTACTCCGACGGATTTTACGGGAAGCAGCACTACGAAAGCCTGAGAGACTTTTTCGTACAAATCTTTTTTATACAGTTCTTCAATAAAAATATCATCGGCTTTCTGCAAAATTTTTACTTTTTCCATATCCACTTCTCCCAGAATTCTGATTCCCAGTCCCGGTCCCGGAAAAGGATGCCTGTACACCAGATGATGCGGGATTCCCAGTTCCTCTCCTACTTTCCGCACTTCGTCTTTAAAAAGTTCACGAAGCGGTTCCAGCAGTTCCAGATTCATTTCTTCCGGAAGTCCGCCTACATTGTGGTGGGACTTGATAACGGCAGAAGGTCCTTTTACAGACTGGGATTCTATAACATCGGGATAAATGGTTCCCTGTGCCAAAAATTTAGCATCGTCAAATTTTTTGGATTCTTCATCAAAAACGTGAACGAATTCGTTGCCGATGATTTTCCGTTTTTCTTCGGGGTCGGAAATTCCTTTTAATTTCGAGAGAAAACGCTCCGAAGCATCAATCATTTTGATATTCATCCGGAAATGTTCGCCATAATTTTCCATTACTTTTCTGCCTTCGTCTTTGCGTAAAAGTCCGGTATCTACAAAGATACAGTTCAGTTGGTCGCCAATCGCTTTATGAATAAGAACTGCCGCAACCGAAGAATCCACACCTCCCGAAAGTCCGAGAATGACTTTGCTGCTTCCTACTTTTTCGCGGATTTCGGAAACGGTTCTTTCGATATAGTTGGTCAGTTTCCAGTTTTTTTCTGCTTTGCAGATATTGAAGACGAAATTTTCCAGCATTTTCGCTCCTTCTTCGGTATGCGAAACTTCGGGATGAAACTGTACGGTAAAAATATTTTTCTTTTCGTTCGCCATTGCCGCAATCACATCCGATTTTCCGGAAATTTCAAAACCTTCGGGAACGGTTTCCACTTCGTCAAAATGGCTCATCCATACATTGGAATATCTGGAAATTCCTGCCAAAAGCGGATTGCAACGCAGAATCTCGAATTTCGCTTTTCCGTATTCGCCTTTCGTTCCTTTTCTTACTTTTCCGCCCAAAAGATGCGTCGTCAGTTGCATTCCGTAACAGATTCCCAAAATCGGGATTCCTGCATCGAAAAATGCTTTGTCAATTAAATGGGCTTCTTCCGCATTCACGGAACTTGGACCTCCTGAAAGGATGATTCCGGATGGTTTTTTTTCAAGAATTTCAGAAAGCGGCGTATTGTAAGGCAGAACCTCCGAATATACTCCGAAATCACGGATTCTTCTGGCAATGAGTTGATTGTATTGTGAACCGAAGTCGAGGATGATAATTCCGTTGTGCATTGTGGGTTTAAGGTTTAAAGTTTGTTTGATACCTACATTTATTCCAAATAAAAAAGCCCCGAAAAATCAGGGCATATCTTTAAAATTTACCAATATCTTCTCTGTAATATTCGTAATCGTACTGAATGGAAAGTGCATCGTCATAGACTTTTTTCCGTGCTTCTTCGTAGGTTTTTCCTGTCGCCACGAGATTAAGAACTCTTCCTCCTGTCGTAATATAAGTGTCGCCCTGTTTGGACGCTCCCGCAAAAAGAAGTTGGCTGTGCTTTACTTTTTCGGTATGTTTTATTTCGTAACCGATTTCGTATTTTCCGGGATATCCGCCTGAACACATTACGAGGCAGACTGCTTTTTCGTCTTTAAATTTTAGGTCGATGTCTTTTCCGTTTAGGCAATCATTGATAACATCCAGAAGATTGTTTTCCATTAATGCCATTAAAACCTGAGTTTCCGGGTCGCCGAAACGCATATTGTATTCCAGAAGATACACTCCGTTTGCAGTAACCATTAACCCGAAGAAAATCACGCCTTTGAAATGAAGTTTCTGCGCATTGAGACCTGCAATGGTAGGTTTCAAAATGTTTTCCGTAAAATCTGCAAAATGTTCCTGCGTGAATTGCGGACTCGGTGCAACAGTTCCCATTCCGCCTGTGTTATGACCTTTATCGCCGTTTCCTGCTCTTTTGTAATCTTTCACCGGAATACACGGAAACAAATCTTTTCCGTTGGAAAATGCGATAACGGAAGCCTCGAAACCATTCAGATATTCTTCAATCACCAACTGAATTCCGGCATCACCGTGAATTCTTTCAATCATAAAGGAATGAATTACGGATTTTGCTTCATCCAAATTATCGCAGATTACCACGCCTTTTCCACCTGCCAGTCCGCTCGCTTTTATCACAATCGGAAACTGCTGTTTTTCCACATATTCAAGCGCATCATTGTAAGCATCGAACACCACTGCTTTCGCAGTTTTGATTCCGTTGGCCTGCATAAATTTTTTGGAAAACGCCTTGCTTCCTTCCAGTTCCGCCGCATTTTTGCGAGGACCGAAAACCAAAAGTCCGTGATTTTTGAAATCGTCCACCAAACCTTCTACCAAAGGTGCTTCGGGGCCGACAATGGTAAGGTCAATCTTTTTTTGCAGGGCAAAATTCCGAAGTTCCTCTATACTGTTTTCATATACATTTTTTCCCCAATCCGCCGTAGTTGCCGTTCCTTTGGCAAAATACATTTTATCGATTCTCGGGTCGTCTTTCAATTTCCACGCAAGAGCGGATTCTCTTCCACCGTTACCTACAATTAATACTTTCATTTTTTAAGAGTAATTATTTTAATCCTCAAAAATACGATTTTGAAAGGGAATTTTCAAAATGATTTTCGGATGATTTGTTTATGGGGGTTCTAAAAATGTTTTTGAAGTCGCGATGATGACACAGATTTACACGGATGAATTTAATTTTACCTATGTTTTTTAATGCAAAAAATGCCTCATTCCTGTAAACAGCATCGGAATTCTGTGTTCGTTTGCGGCTTGTATGGATTCTTCGTCTCTCATACTTCCGCCCGGCTGAATAATCGCTTTGATACCTTGTTCTGCACAAAAATCTACGACATCTCGGAACGGAAAAAACGCATCGGAAGCCAAAACCAAATCTCCGTCAAATTTTTCTTTTGCTCTTTCTACCGCTTGCTGTGTTGCCCAAATTCGGTTCACTTGTCCACCGCCGATTCCGATGGCCTGAACGCCGTTGGAAACTACAATCGCATTGGATTTTACATATTTCACGACTCTTTGAGCAAACAATAATGATTTTTTCTGTTCTTCGGTCGGCTCGTTTTCCGTAACGGTTTTGATGTCGTCCGAAAATTGATTATCACTCCCTTGAACCAGCATTCCGCCGTCGATTTTTACCCAAGTTTGTTTGTCGGAAACAGGATTTTTGATTTTAATAATTCTCAAATTCTTTTTCTTTCTTAAAATTTCCAAAGCTTCTTCATCAAAATCTGTTGCCATTACAATTTCCAAAAATGTTTTATTCAATTCTTCGGCAGTTTCTTTGTCAATTTTGTAATTTGTTGCAATAATTCCGCCAAAAATGGAAATCGGGTCGCATTCAAAAGTTTTTTGATACGTTTCCAAAGCCGAATTTCCAACGGCAACGCCACAAGGTGTGGAATGTTTCACAGCACAACACGCCATTTCGTTTTTGAATTCGTCCACCACTTTCCAGCACAAATCCATATCCCGCAAATTATTGAAAGACAATTCTTTGCCTCCCAAAATTTCAAAATCTTTCATCGCTCCGTTTTCCGTTGTGGAAACGTAATACGCCGCCGACTGATGCGGATTTTCGCCGTAACGCAAATCGGAAACTTTTTTGTAGGAAGCGTTCAGATACTGCGGATATTCTTCGTCCAAAAGCATTTGGGAAATCGCCGCATCATAAGCAGAAGTGAGATTAAAAACCTTTCCTGCCAATCGTTTTCTGGTTTCAATTTTAGAATTACCAAACTCGGAAATTTCTTCTTGAATTTTTGAATAATCATTAACGTCTGTAATAACCGTAACGGATTTGAAATTTTTCGCCGCAGAACGAAGCATTGATGGACCGCCGATGTCGATAAACTCTACTTTTTCGTCCAGAGAAATGTCTTTGTTTGCATTTTCAAAAAACGGATACAGATTGACAACAACCATATCAATCAGCCCAATTCCGTGCTGCTGAACGGTTTTCATATGTTCCTCGTTATCACGAACCGCCAGAAGTCCGCCGTGAACTTTCGGGTGCAAGGTTTTCACGCGCCCGTCCAACATTTCGGGGAATTCCGTTACTTCATCAATCTGAACAGGTCTGAGACCTGCCTCAATTAGATGTTTGAACGTTCCGCCTGTGGAAATCAGTTCGTAGTTTTGGGTTTCTAAAAATTTTGCAAAATCAATCAGGCTGGTTTTGTCGGATACGCTGATTAATGCTCGTTTCTTCATTTTTACTTTTTATTTTATTTAGATTTTAGAATCAAGAACCGAGATTCAAGATTTTTTTATTGTAAATTTATTTCTAATTTAATTTCTCCTTCTTTTGTTATTCCTGACAAAATTATTTTGTTTTCTTCTTCTTTAAAATGCCAATCTGACAAAATAATATCTCTTACTTTTTGGTATTCAAGAGTGTTTTTATCAAGAAACCACAAACTCATTCCTTCATTTTTTTCATTAAATGAAATCAAGAAAATTCCGTTTTCGATTTCAAAAAAATTATAATCAAAATATCTATCTTTAAACAATTCTAATTCTGGCGAAGATTTGAAAACCTGAAAATCATCATCATAGACTTTTGTTCCGTCTTCAAATTCGTAAACAAATTTTCTTTCAATAGTAATTTTTTCATTTTCAAAAATATTCTCAAATGAATATGGAGTTTTATCTTTCTTTTTTGAAAACAAATTATAAATTGATTGAATAGGAAATATTACAAGAAGATGAAATATTATTACCAACAGTCCATATATTAAAACGAATGGAATAGCAAGAATAAAAAGCAATTCTAAATACTTGCTTTGCGGTTTTGTTTTAAATTTAAACTCTTTTATTTCAAATTTCATTTTCTAATTCTCAAATTATCTCATTAACACATTAGCAATCGCTTTCGGGAAAATCTCATATTCAATTTTGTGAACTTTTTCAGCCAGCGTTTCGGGCGTTTCCTCTGCCTCAACTTCAACCTTTGCCTGAATAATTATCCCGCCTTCGTCAATTCCCGAAGTTACGAAATGAACGGTTGCTCCGCTTTCTTTTTCTTGAGCTTCGATTACGGCTTTGTGGACATTCATTCCCCACATTCCTTTTCCGCCGAATTTTGGTAATAATGACGGATGAATGTTGATGATTTTCCCTTCAAATTTTTCGGTAAAATTTTTGTCCAAAATGGAAAGAAATCCCGCTAAAATGATTAAATCCGTATTTTCGAGAATGGCTTTTTCCAATTCTTCCGAAAAAGATTTTCCTCTTTTGATAATGAGATTCGGAATGTTATGATTTTTGGCTCTTTCCAAACCGTAACATTCGCGGTCTGCAACGACAAGAGCAATTTTGGCATCGGGAATTTCTCCGCTGTCAATACAGTCGATGATTCGCTGTAAATTCGTTCCCGAACCTGAAATTAATATGACTATGTTTTTCATTTTTTTTCTTTTAACCACAGAGAACACAGAGTTTGCACAGAGTTTTTGCTTACTTCATTTTCTAAATTAATAACAACATCAAACTGCCATATTATTAGTGATTCGTTGTTTTTAATCCGTAATCATTACTACTTGTTTTAGATATTTTTCTTCTGTCAATTCCGTCACGATAAACTGTGCGACATCTAAATTACTGATTTGAAATTTTGATTTTTCAGTCGGTTTGTTTACTGTAAATGTTCCGTTTTCTTTGTCGGCAATAATTTCAGTTGGTCTTACAATTGTCCAATTAAGGTCTGTTTGTGTTACAAATTTTTCCTGAATTGAATGGTCTTTAAAAGAAGCATTTAATATTTCATCGTTCAAAACCATTTGCTTGAAATCTTCAGGCATATATTCCCAACTATCTCCAGCTCCTTGTGCACTCAAACAAATAAGTCGTTTTGCACCTTTTTTCTTCATAGCTTCAATTATGTTCGCAGTTCCTTTGGACATTGTGTCAAAGTCTGAATTGTTGAATCCAAGTGCTATTACAATTTTATCGCCTTGTTGAATTGTTTGTTCAATAATTTTTTTGTCGAGAACATTTCCTACAATATAATGCAGGTTGTCAACCGATAATTTCTCCTGTCTTGTCAATACATAAACGGTTTCTTTATTGTTAATTAGCTTATCAACAATAAGTCGTCCAACATCTCCTGTTCCACCAAATACAATTATTCTTTCTTTCATTTTAAAGTTGTTAAATTCTCCGTGAAAACCTCCGTTTCTCTATGTTTAATTTAAAATTATTTTTTCGGAATTTTCCGTAATTTCTCCAATCAAATACGCATCATCAAGCAATTCCAAAATTTTGGAAACTTCGCTTTCTTGGGCAACGACCACCATTCCGACACCCATATTGAACGTGCCGAACATTTCTTCTCTTGCAATTCCGCCACGTTTTTCCAGTTCCAGCATTACGTTTGGAACTTTGATTTTGGAAGCGTCAATTTTTGCACAAAGTCCGTTCGGAATAATTCTCGGAACATTTTCATACAATCCGCCTCCCGTAATGTGTGCAATCCCGTGAACATCTGCATTTTTCAATAACTGATGAATAGGTTTGTAGTATAGTCTTGTCGGGACGAGAAGCGTTTCGTAAAGCGGTTTTCCTTCAAATTCCTCATTAAAATCAGGGAAAATTTTCCGCACCAGAGAAAATCCGTTGGAATGAAATCCCGAACTCGGCAACGCAATGATTTTATCGCCTTTTTTGATTTTTGAACCGTCAATAATTTCGTCTTTTTCCACAATTCCGACACAGAATCCGGCAACATCATAATCTCCGATTTGATACATTCCCGGCATTTCCGCAGTTTCGCCTCCGATTAATGCACATTCGTTGTCTTTACAGGCTTTTACCATTCCCAAAACGATTTCAGAAGCCACATCGGAATCCAATTTTCCACAAGCCAAATAATCAAGAAAAAACAGGGGTTTCGCACCGTGACAAAGTATATCGTTGGCACACATTGCAAAGCAGTCAATGCCGATAGAATCGTATTTTTTCGTGTCGAGAGCGATTTTCAGTTTCGTTCCGACACCGTCCGTTCCGCTGACCAAAACGGGATTTTTGTAACCTCCGATTTCGTAAAACGCCCCGAAACTTCCCAAATTATTGAGAACGTTTTTATTATGCGTTCCGGCAACGGCGGATTTTATTTTATCAACGGTTTTGTAGCCCTCTTCTTTATCGACTCCGGCGGATTTGTAGGTGTTCATTTTGGTTTAAAGTTTAAGGTTTAAAGTTTAAGGTTTAAAGTTTGTTGTTGTTAAACCTTCAAGGATTTGGAATCCTTGAAGGTTTGGGTTTGGGATTAGATTTATTTCAAACTTTTACTTTCAAATTTTCAATAAAAAAGCCGACAATCACGCAGATTATCGGCTTTTATTTTCGTTCACAAGTTCGGAGGCGTTTGTGCAATTCTTTTGATAAGAATTAAAATACGACTTAAAATGAACCTGCTTGATTTTCACTTTTTTACTTTGACAGCAAAGTTAAAATTATTAATAGATTTTGCAAAATCTTACCCGAAAAAGTTTTTAACAACGGACAATTTTTCTTCAAATTCCGCCTTTTTTTCTTCATTGACAATGCCTTTTTCCTCATCAAAATTTTCACCAAATTTCGGCAGCGAAAAACTTTCCAGAATATTCGCTCCGCTGAATGGCGCTCTCGCTTCAAAAGCCGCCAAAACGTGCTTTCCGCCTCCTGCTCCTGTTGCGGTTGCCAGAAGAAATGTCGGTTTTTCGCCGAAATGTTTTCTGTTTTTGATTCGGGAAATCCAGTCGAAAATATTTTTGAAAGCGGTGGAATAACTGCTGTTGTGCTCCGCCAAAGAAATAACCAACAAATCTGCCGAATCTATTTTCTCTGCAAATTTCAGAGCCAAAGCCGGAATTCCGTCGTGTTTTTCTCTGTCCACACTGAAAATGGGCATTTCGTAATCGTTTAAGTCTAAGATTTCAGTTTCTGCTCCTTCAAATTGTTTTGCAGCGTATTCCACGAGAATTTTGTTTATGGATTCTTTGGAACTGCTTCCTGCAAATGCTGTTATTTTCATATTTTTTTTTTTGATTATTTTAATCGTGCAAATTTACTTCAAATATTCCGGTAACTGCATCGGGACTTCCATTAAAAGGATTTCGGAATCTTCGATGGCTTCCAAAACGAAATTTTCGGTATCCCAAATTCCCAGTCCGTCCCGTTTTTCTAAAATCTGGTCGCCGATTTTCGCCGAACCGCTGATTACAAACACATAAACACCGTTTCCGCTTTTGCGAATATTGTATTCTTTGGAAAAACCTTTATGGAATTTCGCCAGATTAAACCAAGCATCTTGATGAATCCAAACTCCTTCGTCATCGGGATTTGGGGAAAGAATTTGCTGAAAATCGTTTTTCTTTTCATTTTCTTTAATGCTGATTTGGTCGTAACGAGGCGTAACATTCAGTTCTTTTGGGAACACCCATATTTGAAGAAGTTTTACTTCTTTGTTGTGATTCGCATTCTTTTCACTGTGAACAACGCCTGTTCCTGCCGACATCACCTGAATTTCTTCATTACTGATGATTCCTTCGTTTCCCATATTATCGCCGTGTTTCAAATCGCCTTCCAGCGGAATCGTGATGATTTCCATATCACGGTGCGGATGTGCGGAAAAGCCCATTCCTCCGGAAACTGTATCGTCATTCAGAACGCGCAGAACGCCGAAATTCATTTTTTCAGGATTGTGATAGCCTGCAAAACTGAAAGAGTGATACGCATTGAGCCAGCCGTGGTCGGCGTGTCCTCTGCTGTCTGATTTGTGAAATATTGTTTTCATTTATTTGATTTTAATGGAACAAAGTTCGGGAAATTAAAATTCCGGAGCATTAATGTAAGATAAAAATGAAAAAAAATCCGCCTGCTGACGGATTTTAAATTTTTGATTTGATTTTTTTTTAAAAATGTATCTGCTGAATTTCTTCTTCAATTTCTTTCGGGGTTTCAGGTTCTGTTTTTATAAAAATAAGTGTTACGACAGCAGCAATCAGCATACAAACGCCACCGACAACCACATAATCTATTGCCATTTTTCCGAAGATTCCCGAAACAATCGGACCTCCGAAAATACCGTTGATAATCTGAGGGATTACAATGAAAAAATTAAAAATCCCCATATAAATTCCCATTTTTCTGGACGGAATCGTATCTATCAGCATTGCATAAGGCATCGCCAAAATACTTGCCCACGCAAATCCTAATCCTATCATCGAAAATTTGAGATAAGAAACATCTTTGACAAAAAACATTGAAACCAAGCCCAAACCTCCGCAAAATAACGCCAAAGCGTGGGTTTGCTTTTTCCCGATGGCTTTAGCAATCGGTGTTAGAAGAAATGCAAACGGGATTGCCCACAAATTGTAATATCCGAATAATTTGCCCGTCAAATCCCCGGCTTTGTTGAACGCTTCGGAGTGTGTATCATCGGGCGACAATCCGAAATGATGCGTTGCCAAAGCACTTGTAGTGAAAACCCACATTGTAAATAATGCAAACCAAGAGAAAAACTGAACAATTCCCAAGCGTTTCATCTGTGCAGGAATATTGGCAAAATCCTTAAAAATATCGGAAAATTTGGACTTTTCTTCCACGATTTCTTTTCCGTCTTCAAAGGACGCAAATTCCTGCGGAGAATATTCCCGCGTTGTGAAAATGGTGTAAAGTATCGTCAATAACAAAAATCCTGCGCCAATATAGAAAGAGAAAATTACATTATCTGCCACAAAACCTTCGGGAGCAACATTAGAAATCCCCAATTTCGTAAGCCAATCCGGCATATACGAACCGAGAACTGCCCCGATTCCTATTAAAATGGTCTGAACGGAAAAGCCGATTGTTCCCTGATGTTTCGGCAGCATATCGCCTACCAAAGCACGGAATGGTTCCATAGCAATATTAATGGAAGTATCCATCATTGCAAGAAAAATGACCGCCAAAAGTAAAACATTTGCAGCGATAAGATGCGTTACGGAAGCCGCATTAGGAAGCAAAACCAAACCGATGGCACACAAAACCGCACCAATCAGGAAATAAGGTTTTCTTCTTCCGAGCGGACTCCACGTGTTGTCGCCCATGTGTCCGATAATCGGCTGAACAATCAATCCCGTAATCGGTGCTACAAGCCAGAACCACGAAAGTTCGTGAACGTCTGCTCCTAAATTTGCGAGAATTCTGCTCGCGTTTCCGTTCTGCAATCCGAATGCCATCTGGATTCCCATAAATCCCATACTCATATTGATGATTTGCAGGAGCGAGAGATTTGGTTTTACTTTTTTTGTCATAATTTTTTTAGTTGTTAGTTGTCGGTTGATAATTTTGGTTCTTCGACAAAAACTGTGGATTTTAAAATTAACATTTATCTATAAATTCTAAATTCCTGTTCTTTTGTCTTGAAACAAAAGAACCAAAAGTTCAAGACTTGGAAACTCGGCTAAAATTTTA
>JASGDB010000102.1:0-8110 GCA_049841315.1 Bergeyella sp.
AAATGATGAGCAAAGAAAATTCAATTAAAATCTTCGAGCAGAAGCAAGTCCGCACGCATTGGGACGGAGAACAGGAAAAATGGTATTTTTCGATTATTGATGTAATCGAAGTTTTAACCGAAAGTCCACGACCAAGAAAATACTGGAATGCTTTAAAAAGCAAACTGAAAGCCGAAGGAAGTGAACTGTCCCAAAATATGGGACAGTTGAAAATGCAAGCCGAAGATGGCAAAATGCGACTAACCGATGTCGCTGATACAGAGCAACTTTTCCGTTTGATACAATCTATTCCGTCGCCGAAAGCAGAGCCGTTCAAATTGTGGCTGGCTCAGATTGCTTCTGAACGTCTGGACGAAATGCAAGACCCCGAACTCACGATTGACAGGGCTTTGGAGCAATATCTAAAATTAGGATATTCTGAAAACTGGATTAACCAACGGCTGAAAAGTATCGAAATACGGAAAGAACTGACCGACGAATGGAAAAAACGGGGAATGAAAGAAGGCGTTCAGTTTGCACTTCTTACAGATATTATTACCAAAACGTGGTCGGGAAAAACCACCAAAGAATACAAAATACTGAAAGGCTTAAAAAAGGAAAATCTTCGGGACAATATGACCAACACCGAACTGATTCTCAATATGCTTGCAGAGGCTTCTACCAAAGATATTTCTCAGGCAACCAACCCCGAAACTTTTGAAGAAAACGCCGTCATTGCACAACAAGGCGGAAATGTAGCCAATGTAGCACGCCTTGAATTAGAAGCCAAAACCGGCAGAAAAGTGGTTACGGGTTTGAATGCGAAAGGGATTTTGGAGAATAAAGGGAAAGGAAAACTTGGAAAGGGATAATTTTGTCTTTGGAATAGAATGTTGCAAAAAACACAAAGCCAGTCGTTTGAGAATTGTGTATATTTGTTATATGTATAAATGAACTGTACATAATTTTTCAACCAAAAAAAATAAAGTATGGAAGAAGCACATTTTAACGATATTGAGCATAATATTGAAAGTGATATTTTCTCAACGTGGTTACATTCGTATTCAGAAGATGATAATGATGAATACAAAATTTTCGATTTAGCAAAACGTTTTGACACTTCAATCGAAAACGTAGTCAAATCTGTAAAAAGTGAATTGAAAACTGACTACCTAAAAACATTAACCGAAACCGAACTAAACGGAATGATTTCTACGCTAAAACTTCACGAAGAAAGTTTAGGTAACAAAATACAAATAGAAATCATAAAATCTATCTTGAATGACAGAAATCAATAAAACTCTTAAATCGGTTTACGCTGGCTTAAAACAAATGGAAAATGACCTGAAAATTGAAAACTGGAAAAGTTTTGAGTTAGATTTTTCAACCGATTTTCAAAATAAAAGCCAAATCATTCAAAAGATTAAAAATCAAACAGGAAAAAACGTAGGTTTTTATGCTATTTTCAAGGATGAAGATTGCTTGTATATTGGAATCGGGCGACCAATTTGGTCGAGGTTAAAATCACATTATTACGCTTCACAAGAAAAAGATAAAGCTAAAAGATGGTCGGATTTTTTTCAAAAACACAAAACGAATTTGAAAATTTATTGGAAGGAATTTAGCTGTGTGGATAATCCTAAAATTGACGACAAAACCCGACTTTTAATAGAAGCAATTTTGACAAACGAATACGAACCAGAATTTGAAAAATAAAAAAAATCCGGTGACAAAACACAAAAACCACGAGCAAAATACTCGTGTTTTGTATTTTTCCGTGCTACGGAAAAACCTTATAAATATCATTTCTTTTTACAAATCTTGCTAATTCAACGGTATTCTCATCTTTGTAAAACCCCAATCGAAAATCTCCAATTCTCCAACGATAAGCCGTTGAATAATCTTTCAGTTTTTTGATATTGGCAACTTCTTCCAAAGTTTCGGTATTTTCAATCTCAATGATAAATTCTTTGATTTTGGTTTTCAAATTTTTATCCTTGATTTTTTTTATATCTCCCAGAAAACTTCGCAAAAAAACAACCTCCATTAGTCTAAAACATTCATTATTTCTTCTCGGCTTACAACATCGTTTCTATCGGCTTGTTGCATAAGCAACAATAATCCCAAATCTTCTTTTTCTTCTTTGGACAAAGTTTTCAAACGCTCTTTTTCCTTGTGTTCTACGTAAAAAGAAACCGCTTTTTCCATTAAAGATTTTACGCTAATTTCTTCAAAAGCAGATATTAATTTTATTTTTGTTAACAGTTTTTCATCAATGTCAATATTTTTTCTAATCACCATAATATTATTTTATTTGAATATCCGTTTTTAATCATAATGTTTTTTTAACGCAAAGTCCTCAAAGATTTTTAAAACTACTAACTGTTTTTAAGTTCGCAAAGACGTTTCACTCAGCAAAGTTCACAGAGACTTTAACAATTACGATAAATTACGGACAATCATATTATTTTAAATCAAATATACAACATATACATAATATACACAATGAATTTTTCTAAAATTTGGAATTTCGGCAAAGTTTTACACTCAACCAATCATTTCATAATCCCAAAACAATCTCCGGACTGATATTCAATTTTTGGCAAATGGTTCTCGCTACTTTCAAAGTGGGTTCGCTTTTTCCGGTAAGGTATTCCGAAATTCTGGATTGGCTTACTTTCAATAGTTCCAAAAAACGGCAACACTAATTTTATGATTCCGGAAGTTTAGGTTTTACAACAGGCAGAATAAAATCTTTAAAAACCGTATCGCTAAGTTTTATCAGCAAAATCCCTCTGGCGGTAGAATGTGTAATGGCACTGATTGCCAATCCCAAATTTGAATTTACTTGTATTTCATCTTCAATCTTCTGGGTTAATTCTTCAAAGTTTTCACAATGAAAAATAAAAACAAATTTCAAATTGGTTGCAGACTCTTTTGCATTGGCAGAAACGGTTGAAATACCCGATGTCGCGGATTTGTAATCCGTGACTTTACTTATAAAAATTCATTCAATCGCTATAAACAAAAAAACACGAGCAAAATACTCGTGTTTTTTAATATCTCACACCCCCAAAACAATCTCCGGACTGATATTCAATTTTTGGCAAATGGTTCTCGCTACTTTTAAGGTGGGTTCGCTTTTTCCGGTAAGGTATTCGCTGGTTCTGGACGGAGAAACGCCGATAAGTTCCGATAATTTACTTTGGGTTAAGCCCATTTCATACATTCGGAGTTTAATAACGTCTTGCAAGGACGGAACAGCGATAGGATAATGTTCGTCTTCATATTTTTCTACCAAATCCGAAAGCAAATCAAGCTCGATATAATTGGCATCGGTAACGGGTGTATTATCATCTACCAATTCCAAAAGTTCTTCGATTCGTTTTTCTACGGCTCTATATTGTATTTCGTTTTGTATCATCATTACATATTTTGAATGTCTTTTATTTTGTCGTATTCTGCGTGAGTTCCAACAAAGCGGATGTAAACTGTTTTCGAGGTATAAAGCACCAACGCAACCAAACGGAAATCATTCCCTTTTATATTAAAAACCACTCGCTTATTCCCCACATTATCGGCTGTATTGAAAGAGTTTTTAATATCTGAAAAATTGAGCCATTCCGCTTTTTGTGTCTTTTTATACCAATCTTCCAAAGGTGTTTTTGCCATTGGATTTTTATCGTAAAAATCTACTAACCGCTTTTTAGATATGATTCTCATTTCTCACTTGACTGATACAAATTTATAAAATAATTCTGGAAAACAAAACAAAATTTTTAAAAACAAAACATCAATTCTCCCAATCTCCCCAACTCCTATTCTCCCCCTCGTTTTTTACTTCCCTCATACATCTCATACTGCAAAAATCTCGTTTCTAATTTTCCGTTGAATAATTTTACTTTCCTCGACGGGCGAAGTCCGATTTTTTTCACGGCTTCCAAATCGGAGGAAATGAGCCAAGCCAAAGTGTTGGGATAATTTTGCTTAAACGTATCGCCTATTTTTTTGTAAAAATCGTCGTCATTTATGGTAATCCTCTCATCATAAGGCGGATTGAACACCATTAAAAGCGGAAACAATTCCTTTTTACTTTCAAAGAAATTCTGTTTTTTGACTTCAATTAGGTCTTCCATTTCTGCGGCTTCAATGTTGGTTTTTGCAATCGAAAGCATTTTATTATCAATATCAAAACCTACGATTTTCCCCGAAAATTCTTTTACTCTGTTAATGCGAAATTCTTTTATTTTTTTGAAAAGTTCTTCATCGTAATTTTTCCAATTCTGAAACGCAAATCTTTTGCGGAAAATCTGCGCCGGTAAATATAGTGCAATCATCGCCGCTTCTATCAAAAGTGTTCCGCTTCCGCACATCGGGTCGAGAAAATTGCCTTTTCCGTCCCAACCTGCAATCTGCAACATTCCGCTTGCCAAAACTTCATTAATTGGTGCTTCGCCTTGTTCTTTTCTGTAACCTCTTTTATAGAGCGGTTCTCCCGAAGAATCCAAAGAAATCGTAACCAGTTCTCTGTCGATATGTAAGTGAAATTTTATATCAGGATTTTTGGCATCTACATCGGGGCGTTTTTTGTATTTCATTTTGAAAAAATCCACAATCGCATCTTTCATTTTCAGAGCCATAAACTGGGAATGTTTAAAAGTTTCCGAATTTACCGTCGCATCAATCGCAAAAGTTTGGTCGATGCTCATAAAATCGTCCCAATTTATTTTTACCAGTCGGGCATAAAACTGGTTTTCATTAAATGCCTTAAAACCCAAAATCGGAACAAGAATTTTCAGTGCCGTTCTCGCTGAATAATTGATTTTGTACAAAAATCCCAAATCGCCCTCACAGTTTACCGCACGGTTTTTAATTTCGACATTTTTTCCGCCGAGTTTTTTGATTTCATTGGCGAGGATTTCTTCTAATCCGAAGAACGTTTTTATCTGGATTTGGAGGTTTTCTGTATTCATTTGGCAAAGGTAGGATTTTTACAGGTCGCTCTTCTATGGAGCTCTGTGTTTTTGGGATTAAACAGATTAAAAAATAATTGAACAAAAGTATAATTATTTATAAATCAGCAGTTTGGTGTTAATTGAAATTTTATGTGCTTGACATGCAAAAAAAATCCCGCCGATTGGCGGGATTAAAATTAAATCACGGAATTTTATTTTTTAATCACTTTCGTAGAAGTAGATGTGCCGTCTTGTAATTGTGTTGTTACCATATAAACGCCGGCTGCAAACTTGCTGAAATCAATTTGAGCCTTAACTTCGTTTACTTCATTCGTAAATAACTGTTTTCCTGCTGCATCAAATACTTTTACGGAATTAATCTTACTTTTTGCTTCAATATTGAAAATATCTTTCACAGGGTTAGGGTAGGCTTTTACACTTTGTTTTGCACTTTCCGAAACGGCAAGGCTTCCAATATTGAGTGTATAATCTTCAACTTGACCGAAACTTGAAGTTCCACAAGGTGTACTATTTGGAGTTAAAGAACTGTCGTGCAGACGCACTCTCATTCTGGTGCTTCCTGTTGGTACACCGGTAGGAATGGTAATAGACCCTGTCCAAGGTGATTTTTTAATAGCAGTTGTCAATACTAGTTCACCTTCATCTTGAAAATCTTTGTCGCCGTTGAAATCAATCCATACCAATACCTGGTCGGTAGAATAAGATGTTCCTGTAAATGAGGCGGAGAAAGAATAAGTTTGTCCTGTGGTTGCATTTCCGACTACCGATGTGAAGTTTTCATATCCTGATGTTGCAGTTGAGTTGTTATTAATATCCGCAAACGTTACATTGGAAATTTTCTCAAAACTAGTAGATGTAGCTCCTGCTGTGCAATAGGTCGCTGCCATAGTTGTAAAAGAATAGGCAGTACATCCTGTAGCTGAGCCTACGGCATTTTTAGGTACTACTTTCCAATAGTAGGTGGTACTCGGATTCAAATTGGTAGCGGTGTAACTTGTACCGGTAACATTTCCAACCAGGGTAGAAGCATCTGTAGTATCAAGATAAACATCGTAAGAATCGACAGTCGAGCCTGATGACGGAGCTGTCCAAGAGAGAGCTACGGAAGCGTATGCCAAATTTGTAGTACCATCAGCAGGGGATGATAATGTTGCACAATTCGGAGCGACAGTAGGAGCTGCGGAAACACTAACATCATCAATATGCAGAGAGAACATATCATAAGAGTTATAATGTCTAAACGCAATATAAACCTGTGCCTGACCTGCAAAAGAAGATAAATCTACGGTTTTGTCATAAAAAACACCTCCCGTTCCGTTATCGGCAGCGTCTTGTGTCAAAAGGGGACCATTCGCTAAAAATGCAGAAACACTATTAGTTGTTGCGGCATAAACTGAGTAAGTTTCGTGGGGGTAAGAAGGATCCTGAGCCTTCACTTTGAATTTTAAAATTGCAGATGATGCAGCGGACAGATTTATCGCCGGTGAAACAATGTAATTGTTTGGGTTTAGAGCAGTAGCCGTGGCATTGTCGTAAGAATAAGATGCGATTGCAGCTGTGTATCCTGTTCCCAAATTAACGGTTTCCCATTCATAACCGTCTCCGTCCTCATCGTAAAGAGTCCAATCCGATATATCTTCGTCATCGAAGTTATCGGAAAAATACGTTTGGCTGAATCCAAGTAGTGGTAAAGCCAAAAAAGCTAAATTTAGTAAAGTTTTTTTCATAAGACTTAGATTTTAAAGTTTAAATTCAGTTCAAATATAGCAAAAAATTATTATAGATGCAAATTTCATAAAGAAAATTCCAAAACATTGACAAATAATGTTTGATTATGAAAATACCATGCGAATTTAATATTAACAATAAATCGTCTTGAAATCAGTGGCTTATACTTTCAAAAGTTCAATCGTCCGTTCCGGATTTTCTGCCGAGAAAACCGCATTTCCGGCAACCAAAACATCAGCGCCTGCATCAAAGAGTTTCCCTGCATTATCCAGATTTACGCCGCCGTCAATTTCTATCAAAGCGGTGGAATTATTGGACAATATTAAATCTTTGGTTTCGGCAATTTTTTTGTAGGTGTTTTCGATGAATTTCTGTCCGCCGAAACCGGGATTTACGCTCATTAAAAGAACCAAATCCACTTCGGAAATAATGTCTTCCAGCATCAGAACAGGCGTTGAAGGATTCAAAACAACTCCGGCTTTTGCACCTTTGTCCTGAATGAAATGAATGGTTCTGTGAAGATGCGTGCACGCTTCATAATGCACGGAAATCAAATCTGCTCCGTGATTGATGAATTCTTCCACGTATTTTTCAGGTTCGACAATCATCAGATGAACGTCCACAAATTTTTTGGCGTGTTGCTGAACGGTTTTCATCACGGGAAATCCGAACGAAATATTGGGAACGAATCTCCCGTCCATTACGTCGATATGAAACCAGTCCGCTTGTGAATTATTAAGCATTTCTATATCTCTTTGCAGGTTACCGAAATCTGCGGAAAGTAAAGACGGTGCAATTAATTTAGTTTTCATTCTAAAAGGTCAAGGTTTAAGGTTTGTTTGATAAATCGTTTTTGGTTGAGGAACTCTGTAAGTGGTAGCAAAAGTCAGCAAATCAATTAAACTTTTATCCTTTAATTGTCCTACGGATTTAATTTTTATGTGTCTAAAAAGTTTACCTGTTCCTTCAAGTAAATTTTTTGGGTCAGGAAGTTCTGTTCCATAATTAAATCCTAAACTCACGTGATTTGTTGCAGGCATTACCCAACAAAAATGTTCTGTTTTTTTCTTTGCACCTGTTCCGAAACCAGTATTTTTTTGCTGTATCCAAACAACTTCAACTACTTCAGGATATATTTTATAAATCAATTTCCTGACTTCTCTGGCAATATGTTTTATATCATCCGAAAAACTGCTGATTGCAAGTTCAAATTGTTGGTTTTTTCCAATATCTTCCATCATCAATGATACTTCAATTTCATTGTCGGTTCAATTTTCAACAAAGTTTCATAAATTAATTTAGGTTCAAGATAATTTAAGCGGGTTATTTTTTATTAATTTAGTCAAGTAAATATACAAATTTTTACTTCTGTTATTATACCTAAATTCACACTCTTTCAAATGGTAATAAAACTTATGTTTATGGAT
>JASGDB010000103.1:0-7058 GCA_049841315.1 Bergeyella sp.
CTTTAGAAAACAAGCAACAGGGACTAAATGTTTAAAGCGATATTTGTATATCTGCAGTCTCTCTGTCTTTTTCCTGTTGCTTTTTCCAATGTATTCTTCTAAATGATTTTTTTTAACTTTTAGTATAATGAATATTTACTTTGCAAACTTATCACAGGCTCTTAGTTTTAATAAAAATTTAACCAAAATTTTTTTCGCATAATAAAACAGAATGCTTCTAAATTTATATCTTTGTAAACTTATAAAACTTCGACGAAAAAATGGGATTATTTGATATGTTCACGCAGGATATTGCGATTGACCTTGGAACCGCCAACACACTTATCATACACAACAATAAAATTGTTATCGACCAGCCTTCTATTGTCGCTATTGACAGGGCTTCCGGGAGACCGATTGCCGTCGGAGAGCAGGCGAAACACATGCAGGGGAAAACCCACGAAGACATCAAAACCGTAAGACCGCTAAAAGACGGTGTAATTGCGGATTTTCATGCTTCCGAACACATGATAAAGGAATTCATCAAGCAGATTCCGGGAATCAAGGGGAAACTCTTCCAGCCTGCACTGAAAATTGTAATCTGTATTCCTTCCGGAATTACCGAAGTGGAAAAAAGAGCCGTAAGAGACTCCGCCCAAAAAGTAAATGCCAAAGAAGTACGCCTGATTTACGAACCAATGGCTGCCGCTATCGGGGTGGGAATCGATGTTCAGAAGCCTGAGGGAAACATGATTATCGACATAGGCGGAGGTACAACAGAAATCGCCGTGGTAGCACTCGGAGGAATTGTATGCGATAAATCCGTAAAAATCGCCGGAGACGTTTTCACCAATGATATTGCGTACTATATGAGAACACATCACAATCTTTACATCGGCGAAAGAACAGCCGAAAGAGTAAAAATCGAAGTGGGTTCTGCGATTGAGGAACTCGATATGGAGATTGAAGACATTCCGGTACAGGGGCGCGACCTGATTACAGGAAAACCGAAAGAAATCATGGTGAACTACAAAGAAATCGCAAGAGCTTTGGATAAATCCATCATCAGAATTGAAGATGCCGTAATGGAAACCCTTTCCCTTACTCCGCCGGAGCTTGCCGCAGACATCTACAAAACCGGTATTTATCTTGCCGGAGGCGGTGCTTTGCTGAGAGGACTGGCAGACCGCCTTCACAAGAAAACCGGACTTCCTGTTTTCGTGGCGGAAGACCCATTGAGAGCGGTAGTACGAGGAACGGGTATTGCTCTTAAAAATATGGACAAGTATAACTTTCTGATTAAGTAACATATTGTAATTTTTAGGATATTGTGGGATTTTTGTTAAGATTATTTTCGAAGAATGGACTGTTCATGTTCTTTCTGTTCCTGCAGATTATCGCACTTATCCTGATTTTCAGTCGCAATTCCATGCAGCAATCGTGGTTTGCCGGGCAGACTGCCGCTTTCAATTCCTGGGTGTCGGGATATATTGACGAGGGAGCTTCTTATCTCAAACTCAAAGAAGTGAATGAAAACCTCGTAGCCCAAAACAAACAGCTCATGGAACAGCTGTACGGAAAAGAAACCGCCGTAAAACCGCAGTTCAGGAAAGTTCACGATACGATTGGCGGAGGACAGATTTATACGTTTGTGGACGGGGAAATCACATTCAACAGTATCAACAGAAAGGACAATTATTTCACCATCAACCGCGGAAAACGAGACGGCGTACTTCCGAAAATGGGCGTAATAGCCCCGAAAGGCATCGCCGGAATCGTTATCAATACCACCGACAGTTATTCGCTCGCACAATCCGTTTTGAGCGTAAACAAAATAATGATTAACGCCTCTCTCAAAAATTCCGGATACTTCGGAACACTGACGTGGAGAGGAGATAACTCCCGAATCATGCACCTTTCGGATATTCCGAAATATGTTCCGCTGAAAATAGGAGACACCGTGATTACTGACGGAAAATCCGCCATTTTCCCTGCCGGAATCATGATTGGAACGATTGCCGGATACGAGGTGGACAGCAAAACCGGTTTTTGGGACATCTCCGTGGAGCTGAGCGAAAAAATGGGTACGCTGAATAAAGTATATGTCATTAAAAACATGAAAAAAGCAGAAGTACAAAGAATACAGGATACTTTACAGGCAACTATTGAGAGAAACAAATGATAACCAGAACCCTCTTTACCGATATACTCTCCATTATATTTCTGATTGCCCTTCAGATTTTTGTGCTGAACAGGATTACGCTGTTCGGGCAGTATACTCCGGTGCTGTATCCGGTTTTTGTGATGTTTTATCCTTTTTTCAGAAACCGTTATCAGTTTCTTGCGCTGAGCTTTGTTCTCGGGCTTGGGATTGACGCTTTTCTTTATACATGGGGAATCAATGCATTTGCAACTACGCTGATTGCCTATTTCAGAACCGTAATATTCAGAACCTCTACAGATACTTCCACGGATTTCTTTTCTTTCCTGACTTTGCAGTGGAGCCAGTTTCTGTTTTTCATTTTTTCGAGTATCTTCCTGCACCAGCTCATCGTACAGTATCTCGAATTTTTCAAACTAAGCCGTTTTTTTGATATTTTTGTAAATGTTTTGGCTGCGAGCGGTATTTCTTTTATTTTTATACTTCTTTATGCTTTACTATTTAAAATCAAACAAAAAGTTTGAAACCACAATACATTAAAATCATCAGTTTTCTGTCCGTTATTGCCCTGATTTTTGTGGCAAGGCTTTCGTATTTGCAATTATTTACCGACCGCTATGCGCTGAATGCCGCCAATACTTCCATTAAAATCGAATACATCATTCCGCAGAGAGGAATCGTTTTCGACAGGAACGGGAAAATTCTCGCAGGCAACCAGCCTTCTTATGAAATTTCTCTTGTGCGGACACTGCTTAAAGAAGATTTTGATACCATTGGATTCTGCCATCTCATCGGCATTTCAAAAAATGAATTCATCCAAACGGTGAAAATCATCGACAGAGACATTAAAGATAAAAAATACTCCAAACTCTCTCCCGTTACCTTTTTAAAAAATATTTCCCGCGAAGATGTGGCGAGAATACAGGAAATTATTTTTAAATATCCGGCTTTCAGCATTGTTTCCCGACCTCAGCGACAGTATGAAGTTTCCACTTCCGGAAATCTTTTGGGCTATACGAATGAAGTGAATACCGGCGAGATTAAAAAAGATTCTCTTTACTATCTTCCCGGCGACCTCATCGGAAAAAGCGGTGTAGAAAAGGCTTACGAGAAAGTCCTACGAGGAGAAAAAGGGATGAAATACATCCAGAAAGACATCAAGCTGAGAAGCATCGGTTCTTACAAAAACGGAGAATTAGACAAAGAAGTCGTTACCGGAAAAGATATTACGCTTACCATTGATTACGACCTTCAAAGGCTGGCAGAAGAAATGCTGGCGAACAAGCACGGAGCAATCGTAGCATTAGACCCGAATAACGGAGAAATCCTCGTAATGGCTACAGGCCCGGATATTGACCCGAATCTTTTCACCGGTCCTGAAAAATCCAAAAACCTTTACCGCCTCGCCATGGACACCGTGTACGAAAACAAACCAACTTTCGACCGTTCCATTCAGGCGGCATATCCTCCCGGTTCTACTTTCAAACTTCTTACAGCTCTTGCCGGAATGCAGATGGGCGTGATGGATGATAAAACCATTTTCCCTTGCGGTGGAGGATTCAATTACAGAGGTTTGAGGATTAAAGGACACGGCGGAGCAGACCCTCTCGTTCCTGCCATACAGGTTTCCAGCAACTGTTATTTTTCTCACGCTTTCCTTTCGATTGTTAATAAATATCCCGGAAATCCCTCGAAAGGTGTTGATGAATGGAAGGCCATCATGAACAGCTTCGGCGTCGGCGAATTTTTAAATAATGATTTGGCAGTGGGAACAAAAGGAAGAATTCCTTCCGGAGAATTTTATGAAAACCGCCAGAAAAAGATGAACGAACGCATCGGAAGCAAAAAAGATTATAAAAACTGGGACCCTCTGGCTACAGGAGCGGTATTCAACGGAATGGGGCAGGGTGATGTAATGCTCACCCCAATCCAGATGGCTAATTTTATTGCGGCAATCGCCAACCGAGGCTGGTACTACACTCCGCATATCGTAAAATCTATTGACGGAAAACCCAATCCCGACCCTCGTTTTAAAGTAAAACACAAAACGCTGGTAGACCCGAAATATTTTGACCCGGTAATAAAAGGAATGGAAGCCGTTGTCCTCAGAGGAACCGCAAAGGGATTGAAAACCAATGATTTCACACAACTTGCCAAAACCGGAACAGCACAAGTTCCGCAGGGAAAAGACAACTCTATTTTCGTATTGATTGCTCCTGCCGATAAGCCGAAAATCGTGGTTGCCGCCGTGATGGAACATGCCGGATTTGGGGCAACCTGGGCAGGGCCAGCCTGTACTCTGGTTGCCGAGAAATACATTACCGGAGAAGTAAAAAGAGAACATCTTTACAAAAAAATGGTGAACGCCAGCTTTATGCCCGAGTACAAACGCCAATGGATTGCCGACCTGAAACGGAAGGGTCTCTACAAAGAACCTGAAACCGATTCCGTGAAGCTCAAAAAGAAAATGGACAGCCTTAAAATCGTCAATGAGTTGAAGCAAAAGGAAACACTAAAAAATACAACCATTCAAAAACAACAGCGATGAGGTCAGCAGAAGGAATTGATAAAATGGGATTGGGATTGTACCTCCTCCTTTGCTCTTTCGCGGTAGCCAATATCTACAGCGTTGATGCGGGTTTGGGCAAAAAACAGCTGATATTTTTTGGAATTTCGTTGTTCGTAGGATTAATTATTTTCCTCACACGAAGCAAGTTTTTTGAAAACCTGGCGGGTATTTTCTATATCTTCGGATTTTTGCTACTTATTGGGTTGCACCCTTTCGGAACTGAAATTCTCGGGCAGAAAAACTGGTACAAATTCGGGAGTTTTACGATGCAGCCGGTGGAATTTGCCAAAATAGGAACCGCTCTTATGCTTGCCAATTATGTTTCCGGGCCGGATTTTAATCTTCGATACCGAAAATCTCTGCTCTATTCTCTTGCCATTATTGGGATTCCGGCTATTGCTGTGCTTTCCATTCCCGATGTTGGTTCTTTACTGGTTTTCGGGGCGTTTGTTATTGCATTGTACCGTGAAGGACTGAGTGGATGGTTTTTCGGGGCAATCGGAATTGTGGGTTTTGTTTTCCTTTTTTCTACTTACCTCAATGACCCTTTGGGTTTCAATCCTTTGTATTTTACCCTTTTTATATTTTTCACAGGGCTTTTATTCGTCCTTTTTAATTTCAGAACACTGCGCAGAAATATCAATGCTTTTGCTTTAACCATTGTAAGTATTCTTATGCTTTGCAGTCTTGCTTATTTTTCACCGAAAGTATTTGAAAAACTCCCGAAACACCAGCAGGAAAGGGTAGAAGTTCTCTATAAAGGCGAAAAACAATTCCGCGATACTTCGGGCTACAATCTTCTGTATTCCAAAACGGCTATCGGTTCCGGCGGACTTTGGGGAAAAGGCTACAAACAAGGTTCTGTAACGCAGGGAAAGTTCGTTCCGGAACAGGAAACGGATTATATTTTCTGCACCGTGGGGGAGGAGTGGGGTTTTATGGGAAGTGCATTTCTGATTTTGGCCTATGTCTTGTTCATCGGCAGGATTTATTACCTTTCCGAGCAACAGAAATCGGTTTTTAACCGTGTTTTCGGGTATTGCTTTGCATCGATACTTCTTTTGCATTTCTGCATTAATTTAGGAATGGTAATGGGCTTGTTCCCGACTGTAGGAATTCCGCTGCCTTATTTCAGTTACGGTGGAAGTTCTCTGCTGGCTTTTTCGATTATGACCTTTATCTTTTTTAAACTGAATTATACGGACAAAAACAGTCTGGTTTAGTCCGAAATCAAGAATCGTAGATAACGCAATAAGACAAAAAAGACCGCTTGTACAGCGGTCTCCTTATATCAATTATTTGTTTTCGTTTAGTTGGCAACCTGTGCGAAATTGCTTTTATCCAGAATTTCCGTACTCAAAATTCTTTTCGCAAATCGGTAGCGCGGTCCCCAGTATGAATCTTTCAGTGAAGAAACCATTACTCCTTTTGAAGTGGCTGCATGGATGAATTTCACATCTCCGTCTTCATCGATATCGTATACAATTCCTACATGGGAAATTCTTCTTCCGTGCGAGAAAAACACCAAATCTCCCTTCTGAAGTTCGGATTTTTCTACATTTTCGCCTTCCTGGGACTGTGCCGCCGCAACTCGCGGAAGATTCATCCCGACTGTTGCTCCGAAAACGGATAAAACAAACGCAGAACAGTCGATTCCACCTCTTGTCATTCCGCCGTATCTGTAAGGCGTTCCGAGATAAGATTCTGCTTCGTTCAGGATTCCGTCGATGGTTTTCTCAAATCTGATGGTTTTTGCAATCTCATCATTTTTCAGCGTATTTTCGATAGATGCCATCTGGGCTTTTTTAAGCTCTGCTTCACTGAAATTGTTAACAAGCTGTTTTTTTGCCGCTTCAATTTTCTGCTGGTCTAAGGAAGCCGTTTTGGCATTTGTTTTGTATTGGTTGTTGTAGTCTGCCGGTTGGGAAACTACATAGTTTGAAACGCAGGATTGCAGTGACAGAACAGAAATTACTGCTACGATACAGAACGAAAATCTTTTCTTCATATATTAATTATCCGTGTTAGAAACTCAGTTATTTTTCAAAAACCATTACAAATGTAACTAAAGCTCATAAAACCGGCGGAAAGTCTGAGTTTTGAGCGGTAGTTTTTAACATTTTTTAACATGATTATCCGTTATGTTAATATTTTTAAAGCCGTAATCGCCTATTATTCGGGATTACGGCTTTTATTTTTATTAAGATTTCTTAACATTTTAGATGTTATCTAGTCGCTCCTTATAATACCCCATTTTAATTTACGAAAGCAAAATTCGGGAGCAAATTTAGTCGGAATATGATGGATAAAAAATAGTTCAAAAGATTTTGTTTTAGGATTTCCATCATC
>JASGDB010000104.1:0-7700 GCA_049841315.1 Bergeyella sp.
ACCTAAATTAGTCGCATAATGAAATTTTGTCCCGCCCTCGAACAGTGGAAATTTCTTAACGAAAATTCTTTAAAATTTTTAACGCCTCCGTTTCCGAGGTCATTTTAAAATAATATGGATATTTTTTCCATACAAAATGGCGAAGAGCCAAAATAAAAAATCCCGCCAAAAAATTTTCAATAAAAGAAAACTATGGCAGGACTTTAATTAAAGAAATGAAAACAATTTTTACTTCATATTAACCACTTTGTCAACTACATATTTGGTATTTCCTCTCCATGGAAGCGCACCGTGATATTCCTTGTAATGCAGGTCGAAATATTTCCCGCTGTTGACTTCTAATTGTTTGAAAACAGCTTCGTCTTCAATGGAAAATTCAAACTCATAGCTGGTAAGATTTCCGGTTTTCGGATTTCCTCCGAATCCCTGCTGAATCAGTTTCCCTTCATACGTTTTGAAAACATTTCCTTTATGCACGGCGTAATTCAGGTATCCGGATTTCACGCCTTCCCCGAATACAAAAAAATATTTATACCAGATAAATCCTCCCAACACAAGGAAAACCATCAAAAGTGTTATCCACAAATATTTCATAAAATGTTTTTAAAAATTTAATCAAAAATACTCCTTTTTATGGATTTTTTGATGAGTTTTTTAATTATTTTTTAGAAATCGACCTCGAAATTACAATTTTCTGAATTTCGGAAGTTCCTTCATAAATCTGCGTAATCTTCGCATCTCTCATCATACGTTCTACGTGATATTCCTTCACATAGCCGTATCCGCCGTGAATCTGAACCGCCTCTATCGTGGTATCCATCGCCACCTGAGAGGCATATAATTTCGCCATTGCACCACTTTCCGAAATGTCTTTTCCTTCGTCTTTTTCTGCTGCTGCTTTGTATACGAGCATTCTTGCTGCTGTTACGTTCACGTGCATATCCGCCAGTTTGAAAGCGATTGCCTGATGATTAATGATTTCTGTTCCAAAGGCTTTTCTCGTTTTTGCGTACTGAAGTGCCCGTTCATAAGCTCCGGAAGCAATTCCCAAAGCCTGAGAAGCAATCCCGATTCTTCCGCCGTTCAGCACCGCCATTGCAAAATTAAACCCGAAACCATCCTCGCCGATTCTGTTTTCTTTAGGAACTTTTACATCCGTAAACATAAGAGAATGTGTATCGCTTCCCCTGATTCCGAGTTTGTCTTCTTTCGGTCCGATTTCAAAACCTTCCCAGTCTCTTTCCACAATAAATGCGTTGATTCCTTTATGTTTTTTTTCAGGATAAGTCTGCGCAATTACAACATAATACTGCGCGTTTCCTCCGTTGGTAATCCAGTTTTTGGTTCCGTTCAGCAGGTAATAATCGCCTTTGTCTTCAGCTGTGGTTTTTTGTGAAGTGGCATCAGAGCCTGCTTCCGGTTCAGACAATGCAAAAGCACCGAGCGCTTCACCGCTTGCCAATGGATACAGATATTTCATTTTTTGTTCCTCGCTGGCGTATTTTTCGATTCCGGCACACACCAGAGAATTGTTGACAGACATAATAACCGCCGCGGATGCATCCACTTTTGCGATTTCTTCCAATGCTACGACATAAGACATCGCATCAAGACCTGCACCTCCGTACTTCGGGTCTACCATCATTCCGAGAAATCCGAGTTCTGCCATTTTTTTTACCTGCTCATGCGGAAATTTCTGGTCTCTGTCTCTCTCGATAACGCCCGGTAACAGTTCATTTTGTGCAAAATCTCTTGCTGCCTGCTGAATCATCAGCTGTTCTTCTGATAGATTAAAATCCATTGTAATAACTAAGTTTTGTTAAAGGTTTTTGTATGTCCGTAAAATTACAATTTTTGGGATAACCAGAAAATTTTTTTCTTTTTTTGACAGAAATAAAAAAAATTCTATATTTACCGTCTCACCCTTTTAACAAAGAAACTATGGTATACACAAGATTATTTGATATTGCACATTCATCTGCTTCTGAATTTCCGAAAGATGATATGTTCGTTACGAAATATCAGGGAAATTGGCAGAAAACTTCATCATCGGAATTCATCGGGCTGGCGAATCAGTTTTCCAGAGGATTGCTGAAATTGGGCATCAAACCCGGAGATAAAATTTCATTAATCACCACAAATACAAGAACGGAATGGGCAGTTGCCGACCTCGGACTGTTGCAAATCGGAGCAATTTCAGTGCCTGTATATCCTACTATTTCCCCAACAGATTATGAATATATTTTCAATAATGCGGAAGCAAAATTCTGTTTTGTTTCAGACCGTGAGCTTTTGGACAAAGTTGCTCAGATTAAAGACAAGGTGGCAAGTCTTCAGGGAATTTTTACTTTTGACGATGTAGACGGTGCTGCCAGCTGGAAAGAAGTATTGGATTTAGGACAGGACGAATCTACCCAAAATGAAGTGGAAGACATCAGCAAAACCATTAATCCTGCCGATTTGGCTACGATTATTTACACTTCCGGAACAACGGGAACACCAAAAGGCGTAATGCTGACACATGATAACATTGTTTCCAACATTAAAGGTTCTGATGAAAGAATTCCGCTGAAACCTAACTACGATTACAAAGAAGCCAAAGCCCTGAGTTTTCTTCCCATCTGCCATATTTTCGAGAGAATGCTTTTTTATCTGTATCAGTCCAAAGGAATTTCTATTTATTTCGCAGAAAGCATTGAAAAAATGGGCGATAATATTAAAGAAGTAAAACCTCATTATATGACTGTCGTACCAAGGCTTTTGGAAAAAGTGTACGATAAAATCTATGATAAAGGAACTTCATCCGGCGGGCTGAAAGCCAAAATATTCCTGTGGGCTTTGAATGTTAATGAGTCCAAAAAGACCATCAGCAAACCGACCGGACTTGCGCAGATTATCGCAGATAAACTTGTTTTCAAAAAATGGAGGGAAGGATTAGGCGGTGAACTTACAACTCTCGTTTCAGGTTCTGCGGCGCTTTCCGAAAGGCTGAACAGAATTTTTCAGAATGCAGGGATTCCGATTCTCGAAGGATACGGACTTACCGAAACTTCTCCCGTGATTTCCGTGAATTCATTTGGAAAAATCAAGCCCGGAACGGTAGGGCATCCACTGAAAAACCTCGATGTAAAAATTCAGGAAGACGGAGAAATTACCGTAAAAGGGCCTTCCGTTTTTTCAGGATATTACAAAAATGAGGAATTAACCAAAGAAGCATTTACAGAAGACGGTTATTTCAGAACAGGAGATATCGGGCATTTCGACAGTGAAGGATTCCTCACCATTACCGACCGTAAAAAGGAAATGTTTAAAACTTCCGGTGGAAAATATGTTGCTCCGCAGATTATCGAAAACCTTGCAAAAGCCTCCAAATTCATCGAGCAGATTATGGTAGTAGGCGACGGAGAAAAAATGCCGTGTGCGATTGTTCAGCCGGATTATCTTTTCGCAAAACACTGGGCAGAACTTCAGCACAACCTGAACATCGGGGAAACATCTTCCGAAATGTCGAAAAGTCCTGAGTTGAAAGCCAGAATAGAAAAGGAAATCGAAAAAATCAACAAAGACCTCGGAAGCTGGGAACAAATCAAAAAAATCGAGCTTTCACCGGAAGTATGGTCTATAGAAGGCGGTGAACTTACGCCGACGCTTAAACTTAAAAGAAAAGCTATCAAAGAAAAATATCTCGACCTGTACAACAAAATGTACGGACATAATTGATGGGTGATGGGTGATAATAAAAAAGCTGAACAAAATTGTTCAGCTTTTTTTGTATTGAGTAATGAAAGAATTAAGAAAACTTAATTACGTCTTTCATTTTTTCGGTTTCTTCGTTTACCAGTTCATCATCCACGAGGATTTTACCGGAATGTTCGTCGATAATGATTTTCTTTCTCTGAGCGATTTCCACCTGTTTCTGTGGCGGAATCGTGAAAAATGAACCTTTCGCCGCTCCTCTTTCCAAGCCTACAACCGCAAGACCGTTTACAGAGCTTGTTCTGATTCTTTTGTATGAAGCCAGAAGTCTTTCATCTATTTTAGTGGAAAATTCTTCTGATTTTTTCAAAAGATATTCTTCTTCTTTCTGTGTTTCCGCAATAAGACCGTCAAGTTCCGTTTTCTTGAATTTTAGGTGGCTTTTAAGGTCTTTAATTTTGGAATTCAATTCGTCAAGCGTTTCTTTTTTATGGTCAATCTTCGCTCCGAATTCTTTGATTCTCTTTTCGGCAAGCTGAATTTCAAGCTCCTGAAACTCTATTTCCTTACCTAAAGCCTCAAATTCTTTATTGTTTCTTACGTTATCCTGCTGAGATTTGTATTTTTCAATCAAAGATTTTGCATGATTAATGACTTCGTTTTTCGTATTAATCTCGTCGTTCTGTTCTTTGATTTCCTGCTGAAACTTTTCCGCTCTTTTTTCAAGACCGGCAATTTCTATTTCCAAATCTTCCACTTCAATAGGGAGTTCACCTCTTGTATTGCGGATTTCGTCCAGCCTGGAATCAATAATCTGAAGGTCATAAAGCGCCCTTAGTTTTTCTTCCACAGGAATTTCGTTTGTTTTCTTTGCCATATTTATAAAAAGTAATTTACAGGATTGGTGGTAATATTAGATTTTAAGATTGCAAATTTAGGAAATTTTTCCGATAATAATTCAAATAATTGTTGAGTAACAAATTGTTCCGACTCAAAATGCCCGATATCGCAAATCAGCATTTTTCCCTCCGACTGATAAAATTCGTGGTATTTCACATCTCCCGTGAGGTAAGCATCACAGCCTGAATTTCTTGCTGAAGCAATTCCGCTTGCACCACTTCCGCCCAACACGCCTACTCTTTTTATTTTCTTTCCGTTCGTTCCGGAATGTCTGATAACCTGAAGATTAAAGGTTTTTTTTACAAAATTCAGAAAGTTCGTTTCATCCATTTCAGCAGGCAAATCTCCGAATCTTCCCAACCCTGAAAACTGGTTTTCGTTCTCTAATTGATAGACCTGATAAGCCACTTCTTCGTAAGGATGAGCGTTTCTCATGGCATTGAGAACTGCATTTTTTTTGTAGGATTCAAAAATCACGGAAAGCATTACCTCGTCGGCATTCTCCCGAATATTTTCCGCTCCCGAAAACGGAGAAGAACCTTTCAGCGGACGAAACGTTCCCTCGCCCGGAATACTGAAACTGCATTCATCATAAAACCCGATATTTCCCGCACCGGACTTGAACAACGCTTCTTTCACTTTCTCCGAATACTCCTTTGGAACATACACAGAAAGCTGTTGAAGACTGGATTTTTTCGGCATCAAAACTTTTTGGTTGACAAGTTCCAAAGCCTGACAAATCCCGTAATTCACACCGAAATAATCATTATCAAAAGCGGTATGAACGGCATAAATTGCAATTTTATTTTCCATTGCTTTCAGCACCGCTCTTTCCACATATTTTTTTCCGGTAATGGATTTCAGTCCTGAAAATATAATCGGATGAAAAGCAACAATCACATTGGTGTTTTTTGCAACCGCCTCATCCACAACCGCTTCCAAAGTATCATGGCAAATCAGAATTCCTGTAACTTCCCTGTCCGGATTTCCGCAAAGCAAGCCAACATTATCAAAATCCTCCGCCTGCTGTAGAGGAATCAGCTCCTGAAAACCGGATACAAATTCTTTTATGGTCATATTTGTTTATTTTTTATTTAAAGAAAAGCCTTTCATCAAAACTGAACTTTTCTGTTTTTTTGATTTTTATCTGATGAAAATCTTTATGACGAGGATTAATCAGATAATTATACTCACCCTGAACCGCTGCGGAAGGAACTTTCAGCACCAGCTTTTTATTGTCCAGAATGAATTTATCCCCGATTTCCTGGGTTTCGTGCGGATGAGGAAAAATATTCCAGTTCGGAGGAAGACGTTTCAGTTCCGCCACCGAATCTTCAGGAATTTCAATATGCACCAAACAGTAATCTTTCGGGATAATTCCCAAAGGAATATGCACCGCTATTTCAGTAACGCACAGCGCAATAGACTGCCCCGTATACAGCATGGCAACGCCTTTGCTGTTCCAGCGAGCACCGGCAATTTTAGCACCGGCTCCGCTGAGGTCGTCCGCATATATCTTTTTGGAAAGCCTGTAAACAATCATAAAAATTACGCTAAAACGCCATGCTCAATGCGGGTAAGCTCATCCATGAGGAGAGAAATCCCGAAAACGCTGTCCAAAATATCCTGAGGCTTGATTTTTCCTAAAGCAAGATTTTCGGTTTGAAGCCAAATCAGAAAATTTTCAGCATTTCCGAAAACTTCCCTGCCACGAGCATAAAGCAACTCAATTTGAAGAATTTTTTCGGACTGTAAAGCATCGAAAGTTTTTTCTTCTTTTTGGTAGCGGGAAAGCGTTTTGCCGGAAATATGAAGAAAATCCGCCCAATCCTGCATCGTAAAATGAAATTTTCTCATGAGGACATCGAAAGATTGAAAAGAAATCCCTCTTTTGGCAGTATTCATCAGATTGAAAACACTCATGTCATCAAAGCTGTAATTGCCATAGGCAACGGCAGGCTCTTTGAGGGAGGTGGTTTTCTGTGTATCGGGGCGGTTATACTTTTTCATATCATTTTTCTTTTTACAAATATAAGACTTTTGTCCAAATAAAAAAGACATTTTTCTAATTTTACACAAATTTTTAATTTATAAATTTGCCTTTACATAAAAGAAGTATTATGAAACCAGAGTACGACCTGATTCCGGAAGACAACCCAATATTCAAAAAAATATACCGGATTATCTATTTTTCGGACACACCTGCCGGAAAACTCTTTGACATCGGGCTTTTGGCACTGATACTCATAAGCACCGTGCTCATCATGCTGGAAACAGTTCCCATAATAGGGACTCGATACCATACTGTTTTTTACAGCATAGAGTTCGTTATTACCATCATTTTTACCATAGAATACATCCTGAGAATCATCTGCGTAAAAGACCGTGAAGAATACATTTTCAGCACACTCGGCATTCTGGATTTGCTTTCCATACTTCCGTTTTTTATAGGGCTGATGTTCCCTGCCATGCATTATTTCATCATTTTGAGGATGTTGAGAATGTTGAGAATTTTCAGGATTTTCAACCTTGCGGATTACATGCACGACGGGCAGTACATTATTTCCGCATTGAAAACCAGCTCCCGAAAAATCTATATTTTCCTGCTTTTTCTCTGTATTTTCATTGTAATTATCGGCTCTCTGATGTATGTAGTAGAAGATGGTGAAAACGGATTTACCAGTATTCCTCAATCCATTTATTGGGCGGTAGTAACTATTACAACCGTAGGTTACGGCGATATAGCTCCGGTAACTGCAATCGGGAAAGTGCTTTCCATTATTTTAATGCTCTGCGGTTATTCCATAATCGCTGTTCCCACGGGGATTGTAACATCCGAAATGAAAAATACCCCCAAAACATTCAAAGATGCCTGCCAAAGATGCGGAAACGAAGAAATAGACAAGGATGCCAGGTACTGCAAAAAATGCGGAGAAAAACAAGTATAAAAAAAGAGCAGAAAATTTTGCTCTTTTTATTTGGTTCTTCGACAAAAACTGTGGATTTTAAAATTAACATTTATCTATAAATTCTAAATTCCTGTTCTTTTGTCTTGAAACAAAAGAACCAAAAGTTCAAGACTTGGAAACTCGGCTAAAATTTTA
>JASGDB010000105.1:0-2722 GCA_049841315.1 Bergeyella sp.
AGAACCAAAAGTTCAAGACTTGGAAACTCGGCTAAAATTTTAAACAATTTTCTAAAATTTCCAAAACTCGGGCGGAAACCTAAATTAGTCGCATAATGAAATTTTGTCCCGCCCTCGAACAGTGGACATTTCTTAACGAAAATTCTTTAAAATTTTTAACGCCTCCGTTTCCGATGTCATTTTAAAATAATATGGATATTTTTTTTTCCATACAAAATGGCGAAGAGCCTTTTTTGTTAACCCAATTTTAATTTTTCGGAAAAATTTGTGTATTTCCAATTTATTTTACTACTTTTAGTTCATAAATTTTTGATAATCAAATCTTTCAGCCATGAGAAAAATATTTTCTGATGAGGATTTGGTGAAAAACCTCTCGCTGTATTACCTGAACCGGCATTTGAAAAAAAAGCCGATAGAGCAGTATCACCGCGAAATCGACCGCTCTTCCCTGCACGAAAGAGAAAAATACAAAAAGAAATCAGAAGTTCTTTTGCTCAACTCATTTCTCCACCACTTCCCCCACATCCAATTTGAAAACCTCATCTGCGAAAGTCCCGATTTCATTGTAAAAGCGGATGATAAAACCATCGGAATCGAGCTTACCGAAGTGATTAATCATCTGGAAATGAAAAAAACGGAATGTATCCTCAATAAAATTTTCAGAGAAGCCGAAATCATGCTGGAACAGGAGAACACTGCGGGATTACGTGGTGTTTATTTTTTGGAATTCAAAAATATCACACTTGAAAATCTTCAGGAAAAACGCTCTGAAATTATCCACAGCATTTGTCGTTCCATCAAGAGAAACAAGCCTCACGGCTGGGTACGAAAACTGAGAAAATCTCCTCACCGCAGGAATGTTTTCATCACTCATGATTACACGATGAGCCTTTTTGACAGCCTTTCATCTGAAAAAATCATCAGCCTCATTCATAAAAAAAATGAAAAATTTCCGTTCTACGACCGCAATGTGGATGAATGCTGGCTCGTCATCGTATCGGATATGAATTCCCTGTCTTCACGCTATACTTTTATTCAAAACAAGGAGCATCTTAATGAGATACAATCGCCTTTCGATAAAATTTTTCATCTGGAAAATCTGTGCGGAAATATGATTAGCATTAAATAAACTATGAAAGTAGAGTGTAAAAATTGTTTGATTAGTAGTAAAAGGTATCTTCGCACCACTTTACGTTTAAAAAATTCCCGCTTCCGTTTAGCGATTTTTCAGTAAATTTGCACACTCAATTACCGAAAATATTGAACAAAACCGCTGCATATCACACTCTCGGCTGCAAACTGAACTTTGCGGAAACTTCCACTATTGCCCGCCAGCTCACAGGTGCAGGCTATCGGAAAGTGAATTTTGAGGACAAAGCTGATGTATATGTCATCAACACTTGTTCCGTAACGGAAAATGCTGACCGCGAATGCAAGCTCCACGTAAAACGAGCCATGAAAGCCAATTCCGAAGGATTAGTTGTGGTTGTAGGATGCTATGCACAGCTGAAACCAGAAGAAATTTCCAGAATCGAAGGCGTGGATTTGGTTTTGGGAGCAAAAGAAAAATTCAATATACTAAGCTATCTCGATGATTTGGATAAAACCCGTAATGAAGGAATCGTGCATTCCTGCGAGATTGAGGAAGCCGATTTTTTCATCGGAAGCTATTCTATCGGCGACAGAACGAGAGCTTTTCTGAAAGTTCAGGACGGCTGCGATTATAAATGCACCTACTGTACTATTCCATTGGCGCGCGGGATTTCACGTTCGGATACTATTGAAAGCGTTCTGAAAAATGCAAGAGAAATTTCTGCAAAAGGAATTAAAGAAATTGTATTAACAGGGGTGAACATCGGGGATTATGGCAAAGGAGAATTCGGAAATAAAAGACATGAGCATACTTTTTTGGATTTGATTAAAGAGCTCGACGAAGTGGAAGGTATCGAAAGAATCCGTATTTCCTCCATCGAGCCGAATCTTCTGAAAGATGAAAGCATTGAATTAGTTTCCCAATCGAAAAGTTTCGTTCCGCATTTTCATATTCCGCTCCAGAGCGGATGCGATGATTTGCTGAAAAAAATGAAACGTCGCTACCTTACCCGACTGTACACCGACCGCATCACCAAAATCCGTGAAGTAATGCCGGATGCCGCTATCGGTGTGGATGTGATTGTAGGATTTCCGGGAGAAACGGATGAAAAATTCATGGAAACGTATCATTATCTGAATGACCTTCCGATTTCTTATCTTCACGTATTCACTTATTCCGAAAGAGAAAATACCGAAGCTGCGGAAATGGAGGGCGTTGTTCCCGTTTCCGAACGCAAAAAACGCAACAAAATGCTCCGCATTCTTTCCGAAAAGAAAAAAATGGCATTTTACCAAACTCAGCTGGGCAATACGCTTCCTGTACTTTGGGAACACGAAAACAAAAACGGCATGATGTACGGATTTACGGAAAATTACGTGCGTGTTCAGAAGCCTTTTGATGAAAGCTCCGTCAATGAAATCGAATTTGTAAAACTCGATAAAATCGAAGCGGACGGAACGGTTTCCATTGTTCCTGCTTTTGAGAATTTTCTGGCTAAAGTTTAAGAGCCTGTTTAAAAATTATTAAGAAATAAAATTTTCAGGGATTTTTCTTTTTCCCGTCCCTAAAGGGTGGAGAAATCCCTGAAAATTTCATCAAAATTATACCCTTTAGGGTTAGGGAAATTAA
>JASGDB010000106.1:0-4650 GCA_049841315.1 Bergeyella sp.
CCATAAACATAAGTTTTATTACCATTTGAAAGAGTGTGAATTTAGGTATAATAACAGAAGTAAAAATTTGTATATTTACTTGACTAAATTAATAAAAAATAACCCGCTTAAATTATCTTGAACCTTATTTTTATTAAATATTTCCGAAGGAGATTTTATTGATAATAGCTCGGATTGAGTAAATTGAAGAAGAATATCTTGTTTTTTAAAAGGTTCTTTGTTTATGAGGAAAGAGTCTTTAACTAAATCAATCAAAAAGACTTCTAAAGCAGAAATTACACGTACGAAAATAAGCTCATTTAGGTTTTTTCTTCTTTCATTTTTAGAACTTTTTTTAATTTTATAATTGTGAGGGTACTTCACTTCAAAATTTAGTTCGTTTGTTGTATCAAACTGTATTTTATTTCTTTTGTAATAATTAATTAAATTTTCAGTTTGTTCATAGGAATATAGCGTTGCTTTGTAAAAAGCAGTTAAATTATTTAATTCTTGAATAAAGTGTGGATATGATTTTATGTCCATAAAATCAAAATATATTATTTTTTGCAGTATTCTGCTTGTTCTTCTTCAACAACAAATAATGTTGGTTGCGATTCAATTAGTTTTACCCTTTCTCTCGCAATCTCGCAATATTCGGGACTGATGTCAATTCCGATATAATTTCTTCCCATTTCTACGGCAACCCTTGCTGTTGTTCCACTTCCGCTCATCGGGTCAAAAACTACATCGCCTTGATTCGTCCACGATTTTATATGGTCTCTTACTAATTCACAAGGAAACGGTGCAGGGTGTCCTTTTGCTTCTTGGTCTTCTTGTCTTTTACCAACAACGTATTCCCAAATATTTCCTTTAATTTTTTTGTCTTTTACAGGCTTAGCCAATTTTTCTCTTGTCTGTTCGTTTTTTGAATAGTTTTTATAGGTCGTTCCATTTAGTTCTAAACCTGCGTGCATACAATCAACCATTATCGGATTGTGCGTATTTACAACTCCTTTGCTGAATACAAACATATATTCGAACTCGTTGTTGTAGCGTTTTCTGTAAATTTGCGGAATTGGATTTTTTTTGCGAAAAATCATTGTATCGTGCAGATTAAAACCAATTTGATTAAAGTATAATGCTTGTCTAAAACTCGTCCCTGTTTCTGAAGCGTTAATTGTTGCATCAGCTACAACCCAAACTACAACACCGCCTTGTTTCGTAATTCTATAAAGTTCTTGTGCTATTTCTTCAAATGGAAAAACATAACCTTTATAGTTTCTCAAATCGTCGTAAGGTGGCGAAGTTACTGTTAAGTCAATCACTTCATCATCAAAAGTTTTCATTACTTCAACACAGTTTCCTTCGATTATTGAGTTTAAATATTTTTTCATAAGCATTTATTTTATGGCAAATAAACCGTTATCTTTGATAGAATTGATAATCTTGATTTTGCTATCAATCTTGTGTACTTTTATCAATTCATTCAGAGCTTCTTCGTGGCTCATTCTCATTATTTTTTCACGTTGTTTTGCTAAGTATGTCAAATCTTCTTGCTTGGCAATATCAATAGATTCTAATGATGCCTGTTTTTCTTTTTGCCATAATTCTTCTATGCTTTCCGAAAATTCAAGAAGTGTTTTGTTGACGCCTAACCAATAATCTGTGGCACTTTTTGACAATGGTAATAATGGCACAGTCTTGAAAACTTTATACAAAAGTTCTTGTGCTTTTTCTGTTCCTTCGATTTCGGAATAAGAAAGTAATAACGCCAAATGTGAGTATGTGAAAATACAAACATCACTACTTGTTGCACTTTGGTAAATCTGACTTGATGCTTTTGGTAATTGATAAATCGGACAAACAACCATTGCGTTTGGTTTTCCGTGTTTCCAACGGTGCATTGCTTGTACTTTGAAATCTTTTTGATTTTTGGCTGTTCTGCTTAAACGAAATGCTTTAGCATCAGCCACAAAGCTATAATCTTTTCCAAACGCTTCTACATCCGCAACGTCTGCACGTTCTTTGATTACCAAACTTTTTAGTCCTAATGCTTTGTAGGTTAGGGAAAGTAAACAGTCTGTATATTTTGAATAAAGTTTTTCTTCGCTTGAATCGTGATTGTATGATTCTGGAATACTACCGCAAAGTCTTAAATGGTCAATCAGAGTAGTTATTCCGTTTTGTTCAACTTCCTCTGTTAACTCTTTAGCTAATTTGTCATAGTCATCACTAAAGTTTCCACTTAATTTTCGGATTTCTTCAATCCAATAATTACGTCTTTTGATTGCTTGGGTTAATATGATTTTTGACATTTTATATTATTCTAATTTTCAAATTTAACTTAATTTTTTTAGTATTGCAATCCACCAATCACACCCTCTCCAACTCCTCTCCATCAATCGTCGTCTTAAAAGTCCCGTAATTCACGACCACTTTATTTTTCTTTATTTCCTCAATCGTTCCGACGGAAGTAGAGCCGGAAATCCGAACCCGCTGTCCGATTTTCAGCCAGAGTGAGCGTTCTTCTTTTTTCTTTTCCTCGATTTTTTCGTTGGTTTCGGCGATTTTTTCCTTGATGTCTTCCTTTTTCAGTTGTTGCGTGATTTTCCGTTTGATGACCTGCAATCTTTTGCTTTCGTCTTTATCCGTGCCGAGTTTGCGGAATTTTTCCTGTTCCAGAAGTTTCACAAAATCTTTTACCACATCTTTTCGGGAAGTGCCTTTCACATACTTGTCGATAAAGGTTTCAATCTTGTTCCCAAACTGCAATTTGCGGTGTTCTTCCTCGTATAATTTCTGAAAATTAAAGAGTTTTTGCTCCAACTGTTCATTCAGTTTTTGCAGATTATCTCGCTTATCTTCCACAGAATCACGCTTTTCAGATAAATCGGATTTCAGTTTTTCGACCTCAAATTTTTCCTGTTGCAATTTCACAATCGTTTTATCGAGGTTTACCACGTCTTTTTCCACTTTTTCCCTCGCTTTTTTAATGATGAAACGCGGGATTTTATTCTTTTCCGCCACTTCAAACGTGAACGAACTTCCGGCTTGTCCGACTTCCAATTTATAAAGCGGTTCAAGGGAATTTTCATCAAAAAGCATCGACGCATTTTCGGCATTGGGAAGTTGTTCTACCACGAGTTTTATATTGGTATAATGCGTCGTGATAATCCCGAAACTCTTTTTATCATAGAAAAATTCGAGGAAGCTTTCCGCCAAAGCACCGCCGAGTTCAGGGTCTGAACCCGTTCCGAATTCGTCAATCAGGAGAAGCGAATTTCCGTCGGCTTCACGAATCATTCCCGACATTTTTTTTAATCGGGAAGAGTAGGTGGAAAGATGATTTTCAATGGACTGATTATCGCCGATGTCGGTCATAATTTTATCAAAGAAAAACATTTCCGATTTCGGATGAACGGGAACGAGAATCCCGCTCTGAATCATCAGTTGAAGCAATCCGACCGTTTTCAGAGTAATGGATTTTCCTCCCGCATTTGGTCCTGAAATACAGATAATTCTGTTGTGTTCGGTTAAAGTCAAAGACTGCGGAAAAATCGGCTTGTTTTCTTCTTTATTTCTGAGGAAAAGAAGCGGGTGAAACGCATCTTTCAGTCTTAACGTTTTATGACGGTTAATTTTCGGTAAAATTCCGTTGATTTTTTCGGAAAATTTGGCTTTTGCTCTCGTCAAGTCGAGGTCGAAAATATAGTTTTGATAAGTAATCAACTGCGGTTGGAATTCGGAAATTTCGGCAGTGAGTTTTCGTAAAATCCGGTCGATTTCCTTTTTTTCTTCTTCCTGATTTTCCCGAAGTTTAAAATAATGTTTCACCACAGATTCCGGCTGAATGTAAGTGATAGAACCTGTTTTGGAAATTCCGAGCGTTCTTCCCGCCACTCTTTTTTTGAAACCGGATTTTACCGCCAGAACTCTCTGGTCTTCAATAATACTCTCGCGAATATCTTCCAGAAAATCAGAATACGTTACCAAAGAACGGTTGAAATTTTCGTCAATCGCTTTTCTGGCGTGCTGGATTTCGGTTCGCAATATTTTTAAAGCCGGAGAAGAATCGCTTTTCACTTCCTCAAAACGGTTGAAAACTTTGTCGATTTTCTCAATAATTTCCTTTCTGAAATCCAAATCTTTCACTTCTTCCAAAAGCACAGGAAACGTTTCGGAAAGTTGCGGGAAAAATTTCTGCAACCGACCAATCTGTTCCGTAATATTTTTAATCCTGATAAATGCCTTGTTTTCCAGACGGAAATTTTCAATCATCATCAGTTTCAGGTCTTCTTCAATATCTTCATATTCGCTGAACGGAATGGCATTGGAGCTTTCAAAACTCGTGAGAAATTCCGAAGTTTTTTTCAAAGAAAGTTCGGCTTCATCAATATTAATCGGATGAAGATTTCTGATTTTTTCTGCCGTTTTCGGCGAAAAAGCAAAAGGGGCGATTTCCGAAAGCAGTTCCGGAAATTCGAGTTCGTTTAAATCGGATTGGTTGATATTCACGGGGCAAATTTAGGCAATTTCCCGAAGCTGACGCATCGGGTTAAGCATTGTTCAGGTTAAACGCATTAAAATTCCAAACGCAAAGTTCGCAAAGAATTTATAAACAAACAGACTGTGATAAGGTTCGCAAAGGCGTTTCACTCAGCAAAGAAAAAC
>JASGDB010000107.1:0-14968 GCA_049841315.1 Bergeyella sp.
AAAATTTTAGCCGAGTTTCCAAGTCTTGAACTTTTGGTTCTTTTGTTTCAAGACAAAAGAACAGGAATTTAGAATTTATAGATAAATGTTAATTTTAAAATCCACAGTTTTTGTCGAAGAACCAATTAAGTGAAATTAAAAACAGCAACGAAGTTGCTGAATGTTGGTAAAAAGAAACAGCCCGATAATAAAAAAGGTGCGAAGCACCGACATATTGGTAATTCGCACCTGATGTTTTCTGTCATTGCAAGAAGGAGGCACGACCACTTTCAACGGATTGCTTCGCTCCACTTTTTTCCGCTCACAATGACAAACTGCGTACTTAAAAATCTTCTTTAGCAATATTTAAAATTCTGCATTTTCGTAACTTTGAACTCTAAAAATTTCAAATAAAAAATGAATCCTTTATTACAAAATTTCAATACAAAATACCAATCCGCACCTTTTGAAGAGATTAAAGAAGAGCATTATCTTCCGGCTTTCAAGGAATTAATCAAAATTTCCGAAAAGGAAATTGACGATATTGCGAACAATCTGCAAGAGCCGGATTTTGCCAATACCATTGAAGCAATGGCGTTTTCGGGAGAACAGTTAGACCGTGTTTCTTCCGTTTTTTTCAATCTTAATTCTGCGGAAACCAACGACGAAATCCAGAAAATCGCTCAGGAAGTTTCTCCGCTTTTAACCGAATTTTCTTCCAAAATTTCTCAAAACGAAAAACTTTTTGAAAGAATAAAAACCGTTTTTGACCAGCGAAAAAATTACAATTTAAACGAAGAACAGCAGACTTTGCTCGATGAAACCTACAAAGGTTTTGTACGAAACGGTGCATTGCTGAACGATGCAGACAAAAAGAAACTCGAAAAAATCAATATCGATTTATCGATGAAATCGTTGCAGTTCGGGCAGAATGTTCTGGCTTCGACCAATGCTTATTTTAAACATATTACGGATAAAAACGAGTTAAAAGGAATTCCGGAAGCGATTTTACAACAATATGAAGAAGAAGCGAAAGAACGAAATCTGGACGGTTATGTGATTACGCTTCAATATCCGAGTTATCTTCCTGCGATTACGTATGCGGAAAACCGCGAATTGCGGAAAGAATTGGCTTTGGCAAACGGAAAAAAATCCTTTGACGGCGGAGAATTTGATAATCAGAATCTGATTAAAGAACTCGTAAGACTTCGTCAGGAAAAAGCGGAATTGTTGGGTTACAAAAACTTTGCAGAATATGTTTTGGAAGAGCGAATGGCAGGAAATCCCGAAAAAGTTTTTTCGTTTCTGAACGAACTTTTGCATCAAGCAAAACCGTTTGCCGAAAAAGAAATCGAAGAACTCAAATCTCTCGCAAAAGCCGATGGAATCAACGAAATCCAAAGTTACGACCACGCTTTTTATGCCGAAAAACTCCGCAAACAAAAATTCGATTTGAATGACGAGGAACTGAAACCGTATTTTCCTTTGGAAAAAGTTCAGGAAGCGGTGTTCACATTAGCCGGAAAATTGTTTGGGCTGGAATTTAAGGAAATCAATGATGTTCAGAAATACCATTCCGATGTGAAAACCTACGAAATAATAGCCCCACCTAACCTCCCCAAAGGGGAGGAACTTGCCCCCTTTGGGGGGTGGGGGCTTTTGTATGTTGATTATTTCCCTCGCAAAGGCAAAAGAGCCGGAGCGTGGATGACGAGTTTCAAAAATCAATGGAAAAAAAACGGCGAAAATTCCAGACCGCATATTTCGGTGGTTTGCAATTTTACAAAACCGACAAAAGATTTGCCGAGTTTGCTGACTTTCAGTGAAGTAACGACTTTGTTTCACGAGTTCGGACACGCTTTGCACGGGATTTTGGCGGACACCACTTATCCGAATCTTTCGGGAACTTCGGTAAAATGGGATTTCGTGGAACTTCCGTCCCAATTCCTCGAAAATTATTGCTACGAACCGGAATTTTTGAGAACTTTCGCCAAACATTATCAAACCGGAGAAGTTCTTCCCGATGAAAAAATCGCCAAAATCAATGAATCCAAAAATTTTATGGAAGGATATCAGACGTTGAGGCAGATTGGTTTTGGTCTTTTAGATATGTCTTATCACACGAAAAGCGGAGACGTGGAGACTTTGAGTATTGGAGACTTTGAGAGCAAAGCAACTGTAAAGACCCAACTGTATCCAAGAAATCCTGAAACAGCGATGAGTCCGAGTTTTTCACATATTTTTCAGGGTGGATATTCTGCGGGATATTATTCTTATAAATGGGCGGAAGTTTTGGACGCAGATGCATTTCAGTATTTTAAGGAAAACGGAATTTTTAATCCCGAAATCGCTGAAAAATACAAATATCTTCTCTCACAAGGCGGAACAAAAAATCCAATGGAACTGTATAAAAATTTCAGAGGAAGCGAACCGAAAGTAGAGAGTTTATTGAAAAGAGCGTTTGGATAAAAGTAAATTAGCAGCACCAGAAACAAGTGGAACCAAAATGCCCCAACTCAAACTCATAAGAAAACAGCAACACCTCACGCAGGAAGAACTTTCCGAACAATCGGGGATTTCCGTGAGAACCATTCAGAGAATCGAAGCCGGAACATTACGAAAAGGACACGCTGAAAACACTGGCGAAAACCCTTAACATTTCCGAAGAAGAATTACTCAGCAAAGAACCGCAAACCGAAGAAAAATCCGAAAATTCAGTAGAAGCCGAAAATACCGCCCGATTTTGATGAACGGATTGGACACTTGGCTCTTTTTCCTTTTTGACTTCGTCGAAATAACATTCATCGACTAAAAGGAGATAATCTTCGATTTTCTTGGCTCTTACAATTCTCCTTCCTCCGGCAAATCCTCATCCACACCATTATCCGCTACCGCTCTTTTAGGCTGTAAACGGTTATTCATCAGTTCCTGATATTCGCTTCTGTTTCTGAAAATTTCAATCGCTTTGAAAATCGCTTCGGAAAAACTTTGTTCATCTGCGAGGTTTTTTCCGGCAATATCATAAGCCGTTCCGTGGTCGGGAGAGGTTCTGACAAAAGGAAGTCCTGCCGTATAATTCACGCCTTCTTCGTAAGCGAGCGTTTTAAAAGGAGTTAAGCCCTGGTCGTGATACATCGCGAGAACTGCGTCGAAAGCACCGTATTTTTCCGGCTGGAAAAAGCTGTCCGCAGGATAAGGTCCAAACGCCATGATTCCGCTGTTGAAAAGCTCATCAATGCACGGCTGGATGATTTCGATTTCTTCCCTGCCGATAGCACCGCCGTCGCCTGCGTGGGGATTGAGCCCCAATACTGCGATTTTCGGTTTTTCGATACGGAAATCTTCTTTCAGGGTCTGGTTCAGTATTTTCAGCTGTTTTTTGAGCTTTTCTTTGGAAATATTTTCGGCTACCTGAGCTACGGGAATGTGATGTGTGGAAACGGCAACTTTCAGATTATCGGTAATCATGAACATCAGTCCTTTTTTACCTGCTTTTTCCTCGAGAAATCCGGTGTGTCCGGCATGTTTGAAGCCCAATTTCATCATTTCATCTTTATTGATAGGTGCCGTTACGAGCACATCGACATCGCCGTTCATCAAAGCGTTTGTTGCGGATTCCAGAGAGTCGATTGCCATTCTTGTGGATTCTTCCGTAGGCGTTCCTAAATCGACATTTACGTTGTCTTTCCAGAGATTCACCATGTTGAGCTTTCCGCCCTGAGCCTGAGAGGCTTCCGTGATATAATTGAAATTGATATTGAGCTTGAAAATATTCTTCTGATAGGTAAATAATTTTCCCGAACCAAAAATTACCGGAGTAAAAAAATCAGTGATGTTTTTATCTTTCAGTGCTTTCATGATGATTTCCGGCCCGATGCCGTTGAAATCGCCTACTGAAATTCCTACTCTTATTTTGTGGTGTTTTGGGCTCATTTTAACTATCTTTGAAGATTATAGATTCTACAAATTTAGCAAAAATATGTTTACAGGAATTATAGAAGCAGTCGGGATTGTGGAAAACATCGAGAAAAGTGAAAGAAATATTCATTTCACGCTGAGCAGTCTTTTTACGGATGAGCTGAAAATCGACCAGAGCGTGGCTCACAACGGCTGTTGTCTCACGGTTGTAAAAATAGAAAACAATACGTATACGGTTACTGCGATTGATGAAACTTTGGAAAAAACGAATATTTCTTCATGGAAAATCGGTACAAAAGTGAATTTGGAAAGATGTTTGCTTATGAATGGCAGATTGGACGGGCACATCGTGCAGGGACATGTCGATACTACCGGAACGGTGGCATCGGTGGAAGAGAAAGGCGGAAGCCATCTCATCACCATTGATTATCCTGCCGACAGCGGTTTTGTTACAGTTCCGCAGGGTTCTGTAACGGTGAACGGAATCAGCCTCACGGTAGCAAAAAGTGAGGATTTCAGGTTTTCCGTAGCGATTATTCCGTATACATGGGAATGTACCAATCTTCAATATCTGAAACAAGGCGATAAAGTGAACCTTGAATTTGATATCATCGGGAAATATGTGTCTAAATTAATGAATCGATAAATGCCGAATCGGTCTGGCTACAAAGCGTACAGCCTGCGCAACAAAATATTTTGGGGATTCCTCCTGATATGCATTCTGAGCATATTGGGTTCAGGCGTTCTGTCCTTTTATATTCTCCGAAACAATGCGATGGAGCAGAGCCGCACGCAGATGCTGAAAAAATCGGATGCGATGATGTCGGCGCTGGATTACGAAGTGAGCCATTCTTATGTACAGACGGAAAATCTTCCGGAAGTGCTGGAAAATTCCATTTTTGAAATCTCCGATGTCAACAAGCAGGATATTATCCTTTATGATTTGGCAGGAAAATATCTTATTTCCAATAAAGATTATAACCTGGTCGCTCTGAAAAAAGTTCCTTTGGAAGTGGTGAACGAAATCCTGAAACCGGAAACCAGAATTGACAGGCTGAGCTATGACAAAAAAACAAGGAGTACGGTTACATCTTCTTTTATCATGCTCAAAAACAATATGCTGGAGCCGATTGCGATTGTGTATTTTCCTTATTATCACAACGATTCAGCTTATCTGGATGTCTTTAATAAGTATGTAAAATATATCATTCTCATCGACCTTTTCATTATTCTGTTGGGCGGTTGGCTGAGCTGGATTATATCAAAAAACCTTACCAACATGCTTACCCGGTTTTCGGAGAGAATCAACAGCGTGAATTTCTTTGATAAAGACCCGCGCCCGATTCGCTATTATAAAAATGATGAATTGGGTTCTCTGGTGAAAGCCTACAACAAGATGATTCTTCAGATTCAGGAGCAGAAAGAACGGCTGAGCCACACTGAAAGAGAACACGCATGGAGGGAAATGGCAAAGCAGGTAGCCCACGAAGTGAAAAATCCGCTCACGCCGATGAAACTTTCCATTCAGAATTTTGTAAGAAGATTCGATAAAAATGACCCGGACATCGAGGAAAAAGTGAAAACAATGGGCAGCACTATGATTGACCAGATTGATTTGATAGCTGCAGTTGCCAGTGCATTTTCGCAGTTTGCGCAGCTTCCGGAAAAGAATAATGAAGTGTTCAGCCTCAATCAGGAAATCGCGGGAATTGTTCAGATTTTCAGTGGAGACAGGATTTTTGTACATTCCAATATGGAGAATATCATGGTGGAAATGGATAAGATTTATCTGAACAGAATTATAACCAATCTGGTTACCAATGCCCGGCAGGCAGAAGTTCCGGGGCGTAAGGTTTTGATTAATATCGATATTGAAAAAATCAACAAAAAAATCTTCATTACGGTTGAAGATAATGGCAGCGGGATTCCGCCCGAAATTAAAGACCGGATTTTTGAGCCGAATTTCACATCCAAAAGCTCCGGAATGGGATTGGGACTGACGATGGTGAAAAAAATGGTGGAAGACTACAAAGGAGAAATCACCGTGAAATCCGAAGTCGGGATGGGAACAAAATTCATCATTTCATTTCCTGCCAACACCTGATTTACATGAAACCTTTTAATTTTCAAAAGTTTACGGTACAGCAGTCGGAGCGTGTTTTCCGTGTGGGAACGGACGGCGTTCTTATCGGGGCTTTGGCTTCTGTTGAGGGTTTTCGGAATATCCTTGAAGTTGGTTGCGGAACAGGATTGATTTCTTTAATGCTTGCACAGCGCAATCCTGATGCGGAATTTTTTGCCGTAGATATCAGCAGGGAAGCGGCAGAACTGGCGTCGCAGAATTTTCTTCATTCTCCTTTTTCCGAGAGACTGAAAGCGGGACAGCACGATTACAAAAGCCTTCAAACCGATAAACGTTTCGATTTGATTATTTCCAATCCGCCGTATTTTGAAGAAAATGCATCGCTGAAAGATGTTCTGGCAAGGCAGAAAACGGAACTTAATTTTGAACAGCTTGTCGGTAAATCTTCGGAACTGATTACTGAAAGCGGATTGTTTACTGTCATTATTCCCTCGGATTTTTCTTCTGAATTTGAAAATATTGCCAAAAAATATGGATTTTTCCTCTGCCGTAAAGTCAATATCTACGGAATCGAAAGCGGTTCTTTGAAAAGAGTTTTGCTGGAATTTTCAAAAACGGAAAAACCTTTTACGGAATCGGATTTTATCATAGAAAAAAGTCCGAGACAATACTCGGACCAATATCTTGAACTCACCAAAGAGTTTCATGTTTTTAAAAAATAACTGAAAATTTATTCAAAAAGTTCAGCTGTATTCAGAACGGAAACTTTCCCGTCTTCACATCGTATCGCTTCTCCCGGAAAATTCTGAATCATGTGGTAATCGTGTGTTGCCATTACTACTGCACATTGGTTTTCGTTAGCAACTTGCTTCAGCAGTGTCATGATATCGTTGGAAGTTTCAGGGTCGAGGTTTCCGGTAGGTTCATCAGCCAGAATCAGCTGAGGATGGTTCAGAAGCGCTCTTGCAATGGCGATACGCTGCTGCTCGCCTCCGGAAAGTTCATGCGGCATTTTGTGTTTTTTGGTTTTCATACCTACGCTTTCCAGTACTTCGTTGATTCTTTCGTCGATTTGATGCTGGTCTTTCCAACCGGTAGCTTCCAAAACGAATCTCAGGTTTTTCTCCACCGTTCTGTCCGAAAGAAGCTGAAAGTCCTGAAATACAATTCCTAATTTTCTTCTCAGATTCGGAACGTCGGAAACTCTGAGTTTTTCCAAATCAAAACCGGCAACACTGCCTGTTCCTCCGGCTAACGGGATATGCCCGTAAAGTGTTTTCAGAAGGGAGCTTTTCCCCGAACCTGTTTTTCCAATAAGATAGCAGAATTTCCCCTTCTGAATATGTAAATCCACATGATTCAGCACCGTAAAATTCTTTTGTGCAATGGTTGCGTTGTTAAGAGCGATGATAAAGTCTCCTCCTTGTATATCTCTGTGCGGCATCTTGAAAAAATTAGTCTGTAAAAAACATTTCGTTTATCAGCTTCAAAAATAGTTAAAATTTTTTCTTAGGAGAATTTTTTGGGAAATTTTAACAACAAAAAATGCCTGAAAAATTACTTTTTCACGCATCCTTTGTATATGATAATACAGAAATTATCTTTTAGCGCGCGCAGCACTCACAGTTAATCTCTTTCTGCCTTTAGCTCTTCTTGCAGCCAAAACTCTTCTTCCGTTCGGCGTGGACATTCTTTCTCTGAAACCGTGTTTGTTTCTTTTCTTTCTTTCTGATGGCTGGAACGTTCTTTTCATTGCTTCAGTTTATAATAATCTTTATTATTTTTCTTAATAATTTCGAGTTGCAAATATATTCAATTTTTTAATAATGGCAAATTATTTCGCATTGTTTTTTGAGAGAAATTTCAAAGTTGTGATTTGTTCTGTACAATCACATTTTTATCCGAAGAACACAAAGACGATCCATAGCTGTTAATTAAAAAAATCGTGCTATACACGTCTATTGTGGTGATAAAATTATGAAATTTCTGAAAAATATTCCGCATAAAACTCCTTCGCCTCATGAATAATCACATCCATTTCTTCCAGCGTGAAAATCTCCAGAAATTTTTTCCTGAACTCCTTAAAATGCGGAACACCACGGAAATAATTGGTATAATGCTGGCGCATCTCGATTAAACCCAGACGTTCGCCTTTCCATTCCGCACTCCATTCCGCATGTTGACGAACGGCGGTGAGACGGTCATCAATCGTAGGTTCGGGTAATTTTTCTCCGGTTGCAAAGAAATGTTTGATTTCGTTGAAAATCCACGGATAGCCGATTGCACCTCGCCCAATCATAATACCGTCGCAGTTGTATTTTTGTTTGTATTCAAGGGCTTTTTCAGGGGAATCGACATCGCCGTTTCCGAAAACGGGAATTTCAATATTCGGATTGTTTTTGATTCTGGAAATATGTTCCCAGTCGGCTTCGCCTTTGTACATCTGCGAACGTGTTCTCGCATGAATTGTGAGCGCTTTGATTCCGGCATCCTGAAGCCTTTCCGCTACTTCATCGATGTTAATAGTATTGGTGTCCCAGCCTAATCTTGTTTTTACCGTTACCGGAAGATGTGTGGAATTTACAACGGCTTTTGTAAGTCGCACCATTAAATCCACATCTTTCAGAACGCCTGCGCCTGCGCCTTTGCATACCACTTTTTTCACCGGACATCCGAAATTGATGTCCACCAAATCCGGCTCTACGGTTTCAACAATCCGTGCGGACATTGCCATTGCTTCTTCATCACCTCCGAAAATCTGAATACCGACAGGTCTTTCATAGTCGAAAATATCTAATTTTTTCCTGCTTTTTATGGCATCGCGAATCAGTCCTTCTGACGAAATAAATTCCGAATACATCAGGTCTGCGCCGTGCAGTTTGCAAAGCCTGCGGAAAGGCGGGTCGCTCACATCCTCCATGGGTGCGAGTAAAAGCGGGAATTCCGGAAGTTCTATGTTGCCGATTTTTACCATTGCGCAAAGATAAGGAAAGATGTTGGAAGACGACGATAAGAGTGGGGGACTTTGAGGCAGGAAGATTTTGAGACGGTAAAGAATATAAAATTACCTCGTAAAATTCCGGAATCGAAAAATTAAAAAACCTTTAACTCACTATTTTTAGTTTGTTAAAGGTTTTGTTGAGTAGCCCGTAGGGGAATCGAACCCCTCTTACCAGAATGAAAATCTGAGGTCCTAACCGATAGACGAACGGGCCTTAGGTTTTTATTACGCTAACTTGTTAACGTGTTTAGTCAGCTTGCTTTTCAGGTTCGCCGCTTTGTTTTTGTGGATGATGTTTCTCTTTGCTAATTTGTCAAGCAGAGAAATCACTTGTGGAAGCTGTTCTGCAGCTGCCTTTTTATCCTCCTCATTTCTTAATACTTTCATTGCTGTTCTTGCAGTCTTGTGATAGTACCTGTTGCGCAGTCTTTTTACTGCGTTCTGTCTGATTCTTTTTAATGCTGATTTATGATTTGCCATGATGTTTGTCAAATGTGGGTGCAAAGATATGAGTTAATTTTTAATCTGCAAATATTTTTTTATTTTTTTTCATTTTTTTCTTCAGAAAGGTAGTCTTTCAGCTTGTTGCGGGCGTCTTCTATTTTCTGCATTTCCTTTTCCTTCTCTATTTTCCGGATGGTATTTTCCAGCATGATGATGGCGTTGTTCCACTCTCCGGTGCTGTTGGTAAAGAGTGTTTCATCGATGATGACTTCAAAGATATTCTGTTCCCCCTTTTTATACAGCTTGAACGAAATTTTGTCGTCATTGCCCGTAATTACGCCGTCTACGATTTGTAAATCATAGAGTTTGGGTCTCGTGTGAATTTTTTTAAAAAGCAGTTTTGCTTCCTGAATTTTAAGCTCAGGCATAACGGTAAAATTTCATAGTTGGTAGCCTATAGGGGAATCGAACCCCTGTTGCAAGAATGAAAATCTTGAATCCTAACCACTATACGAATAGGCCAATAAAGCGCAAAAATAAAAATTAATTTGCAAATAACGGAAATATATGAAAATTTCAGAATTCTCTTACTTCAGTTTTTTCTGAATCACGATGTTTTTAATGCCTTTGGTTTCAAGGTTTTTCATTTCTTTGATGGCATCTTCCAGCGTTTTGAACTGTCCGTAAGTATAATAAAATTTCCCGTCGATTTTCTCACGATTCACATCCTTGAGTAAAGTAAGGATATTGGAATTACTACTCAGCCTTTGGTCTGTAACGGCAACTTCTAATGTGTAAAATCCGGTTGCCAATGCCTGATTAGGAACAAAACTTATCGCCAAAGCATTTCTGAATCCGGCATCTTTGGCGGTTTTTACATTGTTGTCCCGCACAGAAGCCATATTGGTATTGGCATAATAATATTTGTATTGATTCCCTTCTTTAATGGCAAGAATATATTTCAATCCTTTAAAAGCTGTATCTCCGTCATTATACCGGGTTGGGGAACTCATCAGAAGAACGCGGAAATCGTTTTTCAACGGCTGTTCTGCCGGTTTTTCGGGTTCTGCCGGTTTTTCGGTAATGCCTCCTTTTTTGTCGAGCGCTTTTTTGTAGCTCATGATTCCGTTGTAAATGCTGGTAGAAATTTCCTCCTGCCCTTTGTCCGACGAAATATAAAGCGCCTCATCATAATTGCTCACAAATCCCATTTCGATGAGTACGGAGGGCATTGCATTCATCCTAAGTACGTGAAAATTCTCCTGTTTCACGCCTCTGGAATAACGCTTGTCTTTCTTTTCAAAATTTTCTTCAATATAGCTCGCAAGAGTAAGGCTGGCATCTCGGTATTTGGACTGCTGTATTTTTAGTGCGATTAAAGATTCCGGTGAAGTAGGGTCGTAAGAGGCAAAAGTCTGCTTATCTTTCTCATCGAGAAAAATCACTTCGTTTTCCGCTTTTGCCACTTCCAGGTTGGTTCGGTTCTGGTCGATACCGAGTACATAAGTTTCCGTTCCGTACGGTGTCGTCTTTTTATTGGAGTTTACGTGGATGGAAACAAACAAATCCGCCTTGCTCCGGTTGGCAATGTTGGTACGCTCAGTAAGCGAAGGATACATATCAGTTTTTCTGGTATAAATAACTTTGAAATCTTTTTCCTTTTCAAGCATTTTCCCGACTTTGAGGGTTACGGCAAGGGTGATGTCCTTTTCTGCGATATATCCCGTTTCGTCGTATCTTCGGTTGGCTCCGTGGTCGGTTCCGCCATGTCCTGCATCCAGAACAATGATGAATTTTTTCTGTGCATTCACTGTTACAGAAAGAATCATCAACAGGAACATCAAATATTTTTTGAGATAAAATCTTCGGCTTGTCATTTTAAATAAAAAATTGTTTTAATTTTGAGCCCGTTATTTATACATTAGATAGAATTGCTCAAAACCAGCTTCAAAAATATATTACAAATTTCAATTATCCTAATTTTTAACAGTTTTTTTGCACAAAACCAAGCCGGAAAAACTGTTGAAAACACGATAGTTAACGATTCTATACCCCAAAAAGACACGATTAAGGTAAAAAAAGAATCCCTCGAAGATGTACTCCATACCAAAGCGGAAAGCCAGAGAACCGACCCGCCGAAAAAGATGATGTACCTGAACAAAAAAGCCAATGTAAAGTATCAGGACATGGAAATCGATGCGGATTATATCTCGATAGACCTTGATAAACGATTGATATACGCGCGCGGAGAGCTGGATTCTTTAGGAAAAATTAAAACTCCCGTAATCACCAATCAGGGAGGAAAAAAAGTTGAGGTTAACGAATTTACCTATAATTACAGAACCCGGCAGGCAATCGCCCTCAACGCGAGAACCGAAGAAAGCGAAGGCGTAATTGTCGCCCAAAAAACAAAAAAATACAACGATTCCGTATATTTTATGCGACGCGGAATCTATACCACGGATGAATATTTTTTGAAGAAAAAAGATTCTCTCGCCGATTATCACCTTTCCGCTCCGAATATCAAATTAATAAAAGGAAAAGAAAAATCGCAGGTGATTACTGGGCCGATACAGATGTACATCGAGCAGGTTCCTACGCCGTTGATTATGCCTTTTGCCATTCTTCCGTTTTCGGACAAACGGTCTGCCGGAATCCTGATTCCGAGTTTCGGGGAGCGTGAAGATGTGGGGTTTTTCCTCAACGGATTGGGATATTATCAGCCGATTGGCGAACATTTTGACCTGAAAATCCTCACCGATATTTACACCAAAGGAAGCTGGAATCTCCGCCCGGAAATGAATTATAAGAAAAATTACCGCTATTCCGGAAATTTCTCTGCGGATTTCGGAACTACGGTGCGCGGTATCAAAGGGCTGGATGATTATTCCAAATCCTCTACTTACAGAATTGCATGGAAGCACAGCCAGGACAGTAAAGCAAATCCGTATTTCACATTCTCTGCTTCCGTGGATATGGTGAGTACAAAGTTTTACAACAATACCATTAACAATAATTATCTCTTTAACCAGAATAACCTCAACGCACAGCAGAACTCGAGTATCAGCGTAACCAAACGATTTCTGACACTGCCGGTAACCATTACCGGAAATGCTTCCTATTCGCAGAATTTTTCTACAGGGCTTGCAGACCTCAGGCTTCCGCAGATGACGGTTGCGATTAATCAGTTTTATCTTTTCAAGCCGAGAAGCGGAGGAATGAGACAGGGGCTTCTGGAAAACATTACCGTCAATACCGGTTTGAACCTTAATAATTACGTAAACACTACGGAAAGCGAGCTTTTCAAAGCCGAAATGTGGGACAAAATGCAGACCGGACTGAAAAACAACATCGCATTGGGAACCAATACCACGATTGCAAAATATTTTACTTTTTCGCTTTCGGCATCCGTTGACAATGCCCTCACAACCAAAACGCTTACCCGAAGCTACAATCCGCTGACCAATGAAGTAGACAATACTTATAATAAAAAAATCGCAGGATATTCATCATTTTCCACTTCGGCGAGTTTGCAAACGGTGCTGTACGGAACGAAAATCTTTAAAAAAGATTCAAAAATACAGGGAATCCGCCACATGATGACCCCGTCGCTGAGTTTTACGTATTCCCCCGATTTCGGAGACCCGAAGTTTGGGTATTACAAAAATTATTACAACGACAGAGGCGAGCTTACGCCGTATTCTATTTTTGACGGAGGAATTATCGGTTCACCGTCTTCGGGATTACAGCAGGCCATCGGAATCAGTATCGGGAACAATCTCGAAATGAAAGTGAAAGCAAAAAACGATTCCACCGGAGTAAAGAAAATTAAAATTTTTGAAACCCTGAATTTCAGCACAAGCTACAATTTCGCCGCAGAAAAATACAAATGGTCGAATTTCACTTTTTCGGGGCAGACTTCTTTGTTTGAAGGAAAGCTCAGCATGAATACGCAACTTGTTCTCGATCCTTACGAAGTGGTTTTCCAGGCGGATTCGGATACCGGCGTGAGAACGGAAAATTTCGGAAAATTCAGGATTCAGGGATTCAGTGCACAGCTTTCTTATCCTTTGAGCGAAGCGATTTTCGGGAAGAAGGAAGACAAAGATGCTTCAAAAAAATACAATACAATAGGAGAAATCCGCAACGAAGTCTATTATTTCGATGAAAACAATTATGCGAGGTTCAGCCAGCCGTGGACACTGAATGTGAGCGCGCAGTACGGATATTCGAGGCAACTGACGAAATTCGGAACAACAGTCGCTTCCATGGGATTGGACGGAAATATAAAGCTGACACCGTACTGGAGCGTAAACGGAAGCACGCATTACGATTTTGTAAGCAAAGAGCTTGCCTATACCAGACTTGGATTTTCAAGAGACCAGAGGAGTTTCACGATTAATTTCAACTGGATACCTTTCGGGCAGTATAAAGTGTACGATTTCTTCATCGGCATCAAAGCCAATATCCTTTCTGATGCATTGAAATATAAAGATAAGAGTTTTACACAGCCGAATGCGCCGTTTTAATAATCGGAATTGTTATATATTTGCGAAAACATTTTTATTCATCATGAAAAAAATCATATCCACTCCCCATGCACCATCAGCCATCGGCCCGTATGCGCAGGCGAACCTGATAAACGGAGTATTATACATATCGGGGCAGATTCCGGTAGATTCTGCAACAGGAAAGCTGGTAGAGGGTATTGAAAAAGAAACGCATCAGGTGATGAAGAACCTGAAAGCAGTTCTCGAAGCGGCAGGAATGGATTTTAAAAATGTTGTGAAAGCCACCATTTTCTTGAAAAATATGGATGATTTTTCCGTGATGAATGAGATTTATGCTTCCTATCTGGATGCCGGACATTATCCTGCGAGAGAAACCGTACAAGTCTCTTGTCTTCCGAAAAATGTAGATATTGAAATTTCAATGATTGCCCATCAGTTTTAATGAATTTTCTCAGAAATACCATAGGAGTTCTTGTTGGCTTAGGCGTTGCGGCGCTGATTATCTCTTTAGGAATCAGGCTGAATCCGTCATGGGTCAACTATCCGGTATATACGCCTTTCCAGCGTTGGGAAACACTCCTTCGCTCCGTTGAAGATAATACGTATTTTTTTGTGGCACTGCTGATTTCCTCCGGAATCGCATCAACTGTTGGCGGTGTGGTAACGGCAAGTATCGTAAAGTATGCGAAAGTGGCGTATGCTATTCTCATTGGGTTTATCCTGCTTTTTGCTGCCATGCTGGATATTATTATTTTTCCGTATCATCCCACGTTTTACAAAATCATGATTTTCCTTACATTCTTTCCTTTCGCATGGATGGGCGGGAAAATAACAGAGATTATTTTTAAGCGGAAAAAGAAAAAAGAAAAAACAGAACTCAAAAAGAGTAGTCAATAAAAAAATTTGGGCTCTTCGCCATTTTGTATGGAAAAAAAATATCCATATTATTTTAAAATGACCTCGGAAACGGAGGCGTTAAAAATTTTAAAGAATTTTCGTTAAGAAATCGACCAGATTCGCCGATTCCATTGA
>JASGDB010000108.1:0-9851 GCA_049841315.1 Bergeyella sp.
AACAGCACAATCCAACTCTCAAAATTCCGAGCCAGAGGTTTTAGAAATCTGGATAATTTTATTTCCTGTATCTATCTGATGAATGCAAACCTAAAATTTCATTTCCACAATTAATGGCGAAGAGCCATTTTTTTTCATCGTTTTTTAAATTTATTTGTTAAACATTTTTTTACAAATATCTAAATAAATTGAAGTTAAAAAGTAGGCAAATTTGCTTATAGGTTTATTTGCCCATATTCCGAATTTCGGTTTGTGGAAGTTGAAGAAAAAGAAACACTACGAAAATTCGGACTTCATCTGAAAAAAATAAGGCAGGAAAAAAGGATAACTCAGGAAAAACTTGCTTTTAGCATTGGTGTGGAAATTTCGCAAATCAGCAGAATAGAACGTGGAATTATCAATACTTCCGTCATTAATCTTTACAAAATTGCTTCCGCTTTGGAAATTTCTATAAAAGATTTATTTCCCGAAGAATAAAGAATTGGTTTGGTTTTTAGAGAGGTGGAATAAGTGAAAATTCTTGTATCTTTGTTATATCCAAAAAAACGCAAAATATGGGAAATATAGCAACTACGGTTGATGAGCAAATAAAAAAATTGGAGGAAAGAGGAATGATTCTCGACTATCCGGAAAATAAATTAAAAGAAATTTTGCTCGACATCGGCTATTATAAATTGGGGTTTTATTGGTATCATTTCCAAAAAGACAAGGAACATAATTTCATTGAAAATACCAAATTCTCAGACATCATAAAATTGTATTCTCTTGATGTAAACCTAAAATCTGTGCTTTCAAAAGCAATCAATAGAATTGAAGTAAATTTTAAAACCAAATTAATCTATTTTGGTTCTAACAAATATAAAAACAACCCTTTTTGGTTTACCGACACCTCATTAATTGATGATTATTTTACCGATGAATTCCCAAGAGTTTATACCAATAAATTCATTAATGACAACAAACCCATAAAAAATCATCACAAAAAATATCCAATGCACACTTATGCTCCCGCTTGGAAAACTTTGGAATTTTTAAGTTTGGGAAGCATAATTGTTCTTTACAGTTGTTTGAAAGATTTTAATCTGAAAAAAGAAATTGCTCTTTGTTTCGGGATAAAGAAACCAAAAATATTTGAAAACTATCTGAAAACCATTGTTTTTATAAGGAATATTTGTGCACATAATGATTTGTTATACGATTGCAACACGGCAAAAGAAATTGAAATAACTCCAATGATAAAATTCAACAACAATAACCGACATTCATTGGATTCAGCAATGAAAGTAATTCTTTATTTCCTTGAACAAATCTCAATAAACAGGAAAAATGAAGTGAAAGAACAAATTGAAAATCTATTCAAAAAACATCAAAATAATGATATGATTTCAAAAATTTTGATTGCCAAAACTAATTATAAATTTTAGTTACTATTTTTGCATTTCAAAAATATGTTATATATTTGCATAACAAAAGTGCCCAACTTATCATTTGCATAAGTGCTGCACTCTAAAAAATTAAAATTTGACCCAGACATTTGCTCTGGGTTTTTCTTTTGTACTCGCCGGAAATGTGAACGACGGCGACAGAATTACGCTGGATTATTTTGAGGAAACGGGACTTGTTTTCAGACCAGTTGAGAAATAAAAGTTTTCATAATAATTCAGAAAAAACCACCGAAAAATTCGGTGGTTTTTTGCTAATCTATATCTTGGAAAAAATCGGCTAAACTGATTTTATGAGCATCTAAAATTTTTAGAAGACTTTGGAATGTAAAATTCGTTCCCTTTTCCATTCGCCAATATTGCATTCTGGAAATATCAAATTCTATGGCAAAGTTTTCATAGGAAGTAAAGCCCTTTTCTATACGTATTTGCTCTAATTTTTTCGCAATTCTCTGTATTCTGGGGTCTAATATCTTCGTTTGATTTTGTGATTTTTTTGCCATTTTACAATGATTTTGTGTTTGGCAAAATTCACATTTATACATATCTTAAATTACACCTAATAAATTACATATTAAAATTTACAACTTATATAAACATTTTGTATATATTTGCCTAAATTATAATTAAAAAATTCGATACAAAATGGAGAATCAATCATCAGTTTCCAATGAAACAAACTTAAATGAAAACTTGGCAAAACTCTACATTCCTGCTTCAATAGCAGATTCTGTCCCGTCAATGGTTAAAAATGAATTGAAAAAATTATCCGCTCAAAAGCAAGATGAATTTGTGGAAGAATATCGAAGAAAACAGAAAAGCGTAGGAATTGCCTATCTGTGTTGGCTAATTTTTGGACTTCATTACGGATATGTTGGAAAGTGGGGATTACAGGTTGTGTATTGGCTTACAGCAGGAGGATTTCTTATTTGGGCATTGGTGGATTTATTCAGGATTCCGGGAATGATTGGAAATCACAATAAAGATGCCGCAACAGATGTAATGAGAAATCTAAAAGCGATTAGTTAATATCCTCAACAAAATAAAAAATCGCAACAGCAGATTTATTTCCCGAATAATACAAAAAAAACTTAAAAATTCTTGCCGGAACCGTGAATGACGGCGATAGAATTACGCTGGATTATTTTGAGGAGAGCGGGTTGGTTTTCAGGTCGGTGGAGTAAATTTTAAATAAAAAAATCCTTCAAAGTTTTGGACGCTTTGAGGGATTTTTTATTCACTTTGAGAAATATTTTCTCGTATCTTTGTTATCTCCAAAAAATCAGAAAAATGAAAACACAAGAAATACAAGACCATAACGGCGTTCCGACAGGTGTTTTTATCCCGATAAAAGAATGGGAAAAAATAAAATCCTTGTATCCCGATATTGATTCTTTGGAAGATGAACTTCCTGATTGGGAAAAAGATTTTATAGACCAAAGACTGGAAGCAATCGCTAAAAATCCCGAAAGACTGCAACCGATAGAAAAACTGTTTGAGGAATTAAACCGCAAAATATAATGTATCGTGCAAAATATTTTGACGAAGTTTCTACCGATGTGCAGGAAGCAAAAGAATGGTATAAGGAACAACAGGACGGACTGGAAGAAAAATTTGCCCTTGCCGTAAAAGAAACTATTATAAAAGTTTTGAAAATGCCTTCCGCTTACTCTGTCCGGTACAAAAATATCAGAATTGCACATACCAAAATATTCCCATACAATATTCATTTTTATATTGATGAGGAAAATGAAATGGTTGTTTTTACCGGAATTATTTATAACAGAAAACGGAAGGCACTTCATTTGGAAAGATAGCAAAATGGGCGTTGAAGGTTTAAACAAAACAAAAGTTCCAATTGTAAAAATTAATAAAAAATTGGAAAAGTTGAGAGGGAAAGTTTTGTTTCCGAAGAAATTGGAAATGGCAAATAAATTATTGTCCAAAGCCAAACTTCCGGAAGCAATAAAACCGTAATTCTTGCCGGAAACGTGAACGATGGCGACAGAATTACACTGGATTATTTTGAGGAGAGCGGGTTGGTTTTCAGACCGATTGAAAAATAAATATAGGTGTTGTGATAAAATAATTTTGTAAATTTGTTAGGAAAAAAAAGTTATGGAAACGACACTCACAATATCTTTGCCTGAATCGGTTTTGCAAACGATGAATCTTAATGCAGAAGAAATCGTTTCGGATATGCGTAAAGAATACGGCTGTAAACTTTATAAATCCGGAAAACTTACGTTGGCACAAGCGGCGGAATTATGTGGTGTTTCTCTGTATGAATTTGTGTCGCTCCTTACGTTGTCCGCTGTTCCGGTGGTGGATTATGGAGTTGAAGATTTGGAAAACGAACGCCACCGTATTTTTAGAATTTGCGTTTGATAGAACGATTCTTTTACCAAATCAGAGGAATATTTAAGTGATAGAAATAAGAGGCTTTACAAGCTAAGGCACAGAAAATTTTTTGGAAATTTGGAATTTTCCCGAAAAATAAATTATATTAGTGCCTTTAATTAAAGGAAATTCCGTTAATCTATCAAATATTAAACGCCAACTCACAAAAAGATTCGCCATGACTACAGAAAACAATTTTTCTGAAAACGAAGAAAACAAGCTGAATACAGAGGAAACTTCCAACGTGAAACCAGAAGAAACCACGCTGGAAAACGAAGCCGAAAAAACGGAAACTTCTGAACCGTCCTCCGAAGAAGAACAATCTGCAGAACCCGAAGTTCTGCACGAAACCGATTCCGAGGAAGAGGAAGAAGAGCCGAATCATCATGAGGACGAGCGGAGTGTGGAAGTTTTGGCAAGCGAAATGGAGAAAATTGTCAATAAATCCAATGCAGGAGAAGAACACAAGGAATTCAACAACCTAAAAAACCTTGCTCTCAAAAAAATATCCGAAGAAAAAGACGAGCATAAACAAGCACATCATGACAACGGAAATGAAGAAGAAAGTTTCAGCTGGGAACATGCTCTGCAGTCGAAAATCAATACACTTATCAATGTTTTTAAAGAAAAATACGATATATTTCAGAAACATCAGGAGGAAAAACACGCTGAAAATTTTGAAGGAAGAAAAAAAATAATCGAGGAGCTTAAAAACCTTTACACCAATACCGAAGCAGGAACCAATCTTTTCAAAGCCATCCGCGAAATCAAGGAAAAATGGAAAAACGCCGGGCAGGTCGCCAAATCCGAGTTCCGCCTTCTCAACAACGATTATTTCCACCACCTGAATCAGTTTTATCAGATGCTCGACCTCAATAAGGAATATCTGGAGCAGGAATACGCCCATAACCTTGAGACGAGAAAACACATCATCAAAAGAGCAAAAGAACTGGAAAACGAACCCTTAGTACAAAAAGCTCTGAACGAACTGCAATATCTTCACAAGCTCTGGAAAGAAGAAGCAGAGCCGGTTGCAGAAGAATTCCGGGAAGCTACATGGGAAGAATTCCGGGAAGTTTCCAATAAAATCCATCAGCGAAAATCCGAACTTTCCGCCATTCTGGAAGAAGAACAAAATAAAAATCTGGAGAGAAAAAATGAAATCATCGCTACGATAAAATCTTTTGTTACTCCGGAAAAAGAACCGAACCACAACTACTGGCAAAACGCCATTAAAAAAGTAGAAGAATTAAGAAACGAATTCCTGAAACTGGGAAGCGTTCCGAGAAAACTTTCTAATCAGAACTGGGCAGATTTCAAAACGATTTTAAGGGAGTTTAATTCAAAGAAAAACGAATATTATAAAGGACTGAAAGGCTCTCAGCAGACCAATCTGGATGCAAAACTGAAGCTCATCCAGACCGCAAAAGACAATATGCTTTCCGAAGACTGGGATACCGCAGTTCCGCTTTTCAAAAAACTTCAGGACGAATGGTCCAAAATAGGGCACGTTCCGAGAAGCATGGCGAACAAAGTTTGGGACGAATTCCGAGAAGCCTGCAACACTTTTTTCAATAATTTCAGAGAAAAAAACAATGCTTCAACCGACAACTGGAAAAGCAATTACAAGCAAAAAATGGCTATCCTCGAAGAGTTGAAAACCATCACTGATGAGGAAGGAAGCGTAGAACGCATCGAAGCACTGAAAACCGCATGGAACAACATCGGAAAAGTGCCGAGAGACAAAATGAACATCAACACAGAGTTCAATAAAACGCTCCGCGATAAGCTGAAACTCAACAGAATCAACGAGTACGATTTGAAAGAAGAAGGGCTTTCTGAAAACCAACTGACGGACAAAGCAAGAAAAATCAAAAACCAGCTTGCCGATTTGGAAGCGGAAGTCGTGAAATTAGAAAACAACCTCGGTTTCTTCAACAATCCGTCGAGAGAAAATCCTCTCCTAAAAGATACTTTCGATAAGATTGACGAGAAAAAATCTCAGATTGAAAGCCTGAAACAGTCTTTACACAACATCATAGCCGGAGAATAAAATGACAATTTTCTACAAATTTTTTATTCTGATTTTTGCATTTACACTCAGTTTTGTACATGCGCAGGATGGAGTTGTGGAAAGGATTTCCGTGCCGGGACCGATAGAATTTAACGGAACTGAATTTTTCCTGAGCTGGTCGAAACAAAATTCTAAAACGTTGACCGTACAGGAATTTCTGCCAAAAGATGAAAAAATCGAAGACTTTGAACAGCTTTTAAATTTTTCTTATTTCAACAGAGACATCGAGCCGGAAGATGCAGTTCGGGCAAAGGTGGAATCCGTACAGAAAATCATGGAAAAAGACAAATTTGCTTCGGTAAATGTAACGGAAAGTCCCGACGGAAAAGAGTTTATTGTCGACTACACGCTTTCGGTTTCAGAGGGAGAAAACAATTATCTGGAATACAACATTTACAGGTTCAAAAAATATCCGGAAAAAGAAAACAAACCATTGTTGGTTTTGTCTTATGCAAAAAGAATTTACGGAGATTTGAAACCGTCAATGAAAGCACTTTCAAGACAGCGAAATACATTGATGAAGATGATGATAGACTATAAAATTCCGCCAATCACCGTTATCAATCAGTATAAATAAAATAAGTCTGAAAAAAAAAATCAATGTCAGGATTTTATTAAAATCCTGACATTTTCAATAAAATTCATTTCCTAATGATTGACGAATACTATCTGAAACGCTGTATCGAACTCGCCAAGAAAGCAACCGGAGAAACCTATCCCAATCCTTTGGTAGGAAGCGTAATCGTTCATAACGGAAAAATTATCGGGGAAGGTTTTCACAAAAAAGCGGGAGAACCGCACGCGGAAATCAATGCGATTAATTCGGTGAAAAATCCCGAACTTCTCCCCGATTCTACCATTTATGTATCGCTCGAACCGTGTTCACACTTTGGAAAAACGCCGCCTTGTGCAGAGAAAATCGTAGAAATCGGTTTTAAAAAAGTGGCTATCGGAGCAATGGATTCTCACGAAAAAGTAAACGGAAAAGGGAAACAAATCATTGAAAATGCGGGAATAGAAGTCGTTTCCGGAATTCTGGAAGAAGAATGTACGGAAATGAACAAACGGTTTTTCAGGTTTCATCAGAAAAAACGTCCTTACATTATTTTAAAATGGGCGGAATCTGCGGACGGTTTTATGGACAAAAATTTTAAACCGTATCAAATCGGAAATGTTTTAACCAAACAATTCGTTCATCAAATAAGAAGCGAAGAACACGCCATTTTGGTCGGTACACAAACCGCTTTGAATGATAATCCGTCGCTCACAACAAGGGAAATTTCCGGTAGAAATCCCGTGAGAATTTTGATAGATTTTGATTTAAAAGTTCCGCAAAATTTCAACATTTATAATGAAGAAGCGGAAACGCTGGTTTTCAATTCATTAAAAGATTCGGTGGAAAATAATATCCGTTTTATTAAAATTGAAAAGCAAAATTTTCTAAAAATTCTGATGCAGAAATTGTATGAATTGCAGATTCAGTCGGTTTTGGCGGAAGGCGGAAGATTTACGCTTCAACAATTCATTAATGAAAATCTTTGGGACGAAGCGGTTGTCATTAAAAATGAAAATTTAAAATTAGAAAACGGAACGAAAGCTCCGGAATTTGGTTTTTCTCCTTTAAAATCGGAAAATTTTCGGAATAATGTGGTGGAGTTTTACAGATTCAGGGAATCTTCCCATTTGTGAAATCCGAAAACGACAATCATATTTTCAGATTTATTTACTTCGTAAATTATCGAGTATCCTTTGATAATCAGTTCTCTTATATTTTCGTCATCAAAAAATTTCGATTTCTTATTTTTAAAAGGCACTTCTTTAATTTTCTTGATTTCTGAAAAAACAAGCTTGTTGAATCTTTTTGCAGCAATTGGTTTATCCAAAGAAATATATTGGATTTGCCTTTTCAACTTTTGACGACATTCGGTTGTTAATTCAGTTTTCATTCTTCAAAAAGAGAATTCATTTCTTTTTCAAATTCTTCCAAACTCATCAGTTCGGTCTCTCCGTTTTTGTAAGCAAGATAATCTTTCTGTAATTCCGCCTTTGTTTCATCAAAACGGGTATTTTTTCCTTCTACAATTTCCAATTCATTTTTAGAAAATGTTTCCAAAAATTTCATCAGTTTTTCTTTTACCGAAGTGTTGTATTGCAAAGTGATGGTATCCATTATGATAATATTTAAATCGAATTTACAAATTTTATATTATTTCTTCGACTTCAAATTTTTAATTTTGCCCAATGACTTTTTCCTATCAAACCATAAAAAATCCCGTTGAAAATATCCTTCTGAAAGAAAAAGGCAGCAAGTTCATCGGCTTCGCTTATCCGGTTCTGAACGAGGAAGACATCAAAAAAAATCTGGAAAAATTGTACGAAGAACACCCGAAAGCCACACATCACTGTTACGCCTTTCGTTTGGGTTTGAATGGCGAAAATTACCGTGCTAATGATGACGGAGAACCGTCCGGGAGTGCAGGATTGCCGATTTTCAATCAACTTCTTGCGAATGAAATTACCAATGTTTTGGTGGTCGTGATTCGCTATTACGGCGGAACAAAACTCGGAGTCGGCGGTTTGGTAAAAACGTATAAGGAATCAGCAAAAATCACTTTGGAAGAAGCCGAAATCATCACAAAAGAACTGGAAACGGAAATCAAAATTTCGTTTCCATTTGATAAACAAAATACGATTTTTACCCTGCTGAACAAATTTAATGCTAAAATTCGGGATTTTCAAACCAATGAAATCTGTACAATTTCGGCAGAAATAAAAACCTCCGAAAAAGAAAATATTTCCAAAGCGCTTAAAGAAATACTGTTTGCAGAGATTTTTTTCTTTGAATAATTTTTTTTTTCAAGTAGGTTTGTCAAATAAATAAATTGAATTAGGTATTTATGTATTGTTGCAAATCCCGATTTACTCGGATTAATCAAAAGAGGAATTAAATTTTGGCTAAAGTCTTTTGGCAATCGCCTCTTTTATAAATGGGCTAAAGCCCATTCTATTGATGTTTTACAAATATTAATTATATCCCTAATTCAATAAATAAAAAAGTCTAAATTTCGCCTTGTATAATTATAAATTTTATCTAAGTAATTCCTCGAGGCTTGCCCCGGGTTAGTTTATTTCCGGCAAATACCTTTCCTCAATAATATTCAAATGATGAATATTGTGCCCGACAATCAGTTTTCCAATGGTTTCTACTGAGATTTCATTTCCGTTGGCAATTCCGGTCTGCTGTAATTTGTCCTGCGGAAGTTTTGAAAAAAATGCAAGAGAATTCAGCCGGTTCAACTGAAAATCTTCAATGATTTCACCTAATTTCAACTGGATCGCAATGCCGTTTCGGGCAAACAATTCTTCATCAAATCCGGAGAGAGCGGTTTTGTCATTTCTGGCAAAACGCAAGGCTCTGTAACTGAAAATTTTCTCCGTATCGGTCAAATGTTCCAAAAGAATTTTCAAACTCCATTTTCCCTCTGCATAAGCAAAATTCGCCTGTTCTTCGGAAAGGGAACTGTAGATTTTCAGCGTTTTATTGGTTGTGTTTTTCATTTCCTGAATCCAGTTTTCGGAAGGAATTAAATCGAGATAACGCTGAATGTATTTTTCAAAATTGGTCATCATAAATAATTTAGATTATTTTTGTTGCTAAACAACCACGAAAGGCACAAAAACCACGAAATTTTTTGTTTTTTTTAGTTAAAAACAATTGGTTCTTCGACAAAAACTGTGGATTTTAAAATTTACATTTATCTATAAATTCTCAATTCCTGTTCTTTTGTCTTGAAACAAAAAAAACAAAAGAAACAAAAGAACCAAAAGTTCAAGACTTGGAAACTCGGCTAAAATTTTAAAGAATTTTCTAAAATTTCCAAAACTCGGGCGGAAACCTAAATTAGTCGCATAATGAAATTTTGTCCCGCCCTCGA
>JASGDB010000109.1:0-8452 GCA_049841315.1 Bergeyella sp.
ATTTACTGAATGAATCACTTCAACTTTTTCCAAATGCCAAGGTTCTTCTATATCCAATATCTTAATCAGTATGTTTTCTATTTCCATAATTCAAAGATAATCCATACTTTTTAGCGAAGAGCCAAAATAGTTGATATAAAAGGAAATGAAATAACATTTGAATATGTACAAAGTCCGGATAGAATAGAATATATACAAAGAACTCCAAGAGTAGCAAATAAGGGAGACGATATAGCAAATCTTGGAAGTTATTGTATTTCTGAAGTATTTGAGAAACAAATATCAAAGATTAAATTTAAAAATGGGTACGTTGATTTTATATATAGTTCTGTCAATAGATTAGATATTTTAAACTCAAAAAGGTTGCAGTCCATCAGGATATATGCAAATGCTGACGGAAATTCCCAAAATGCAATCCTTACCAAAACAGTTGATCTGGATAATGGCCATTATTTCAATTCACTTATTACAAGTGGGCAATATGTAGAGTCAAAATATAGTAATTCCAATACCAGAAGATTAAAATTAGAGTCTGTATCATTTAAAGAGCCGGTGAATTCTCAGCAAATAATGAAATATAAATTTGATTATGATCCTACAGATCTGCCTCAAAAATTTACTTATGCCCAAGATTACTGGGGAGGGTATAATGGTGAAGATGATAATGGGGATCTATTTCCTGAAACAATTTTTATCCAGCCTAACGGTTCTTTTGCCACTTACAAAAGTCGTTTTAATACAGAGCGTGCTGTTAATCCACCCTATGTAACGGCTGGAATACTCAATAAAATAACGTATCCTACCGGCGGTTATACAAAATATACATTTGAACCTAATACTGTTTCTGATTATGATTATCTGCCAAGTTCCTCAATAATTTACCCGGGTAGTTATCATGCCAGAAATATTAAAAACCCTTATAAATTAACAGTTAACAACCTCACTAACAAATTTGGTATAGATGATAGCGGTTGCACAAAAGAACCTGTAAATGATATCATTATAGACTATTCTTGTAAAATTCATATAACCAAGCCTTTACAATCAATGCCTTTTTTTTCTGATTTAGAGTTCAACTGCCCAGTTGGCTCATATACACCTTCAGGTCCTGTATGGACAGAAATGGCTCCTATAGCAGGTGAATTGCTCTGTAATTTTAACAAAAGCCCGGTTTTAAAAGATTCAAATGGAAATAGTGTTTTAAGTGAAGATCGTTGGGCGTTGTTAAATCCGGGAGAATATTATGTGAAAATCAGATTCAATGGCAGTTTTGAAATTTTGGATAATCCTAATTATGACACCTATTTTGATGTTACTTTAAATGTAAAAGAAGACGAAAATCTCAATATCCGTACTGTAGGGGGATTAAGAGTAAAAAGAATCCAAAATTTTGATTCCGCAGGACAACTCCTGAGTGAAAAAGAATATGAATACGAATTTACAGATGATGGCTTAAAATTAAGTACCGGAAAGACAATATTGCCAAGATTTGGTTTATATGAATCTTTTGTTACTTATCCTCAGATCCACGGCGGACAAATTCCTTATGAGATTTTCTTTATGTCCGAATCCAATTTAAATCCTTTTTTTACCAATAAAGTCCAATATAGCAAAGTGCTGGAAAAAATTAAGAATATAAAAGACAATCAATTTTTTACAAAAGAATATGAATCAAAGAATTCTGTTATCCTAAACTATATGAATTCTGCTTATAATGCAGAAAAAATTCTGAACAGATATTCAAATAGTATAGATATATCCTGGAATAACAAGCCAATATCTGAAAAATTTAAAAATAGTATGGGAAGCTCAGTATTGGAGAAAGGTTATAATTATACACAGCTATCGGATTATGAAAAAGTATTTTATACTGGTTTCAGAAATTACATAATGACATTAAAGCTCGGTCTGGGGTATGGAACTCTTGTTCCACATAGTTGGAACCTTCACCATCATGCGATTTCTACTTATAGTGTTCCAACACAAACAACCACCAAAGAGTATTTAAGCAATGGAGAAATAACTACGACAGAAGATTACACTTATTCAACTAATAATCCTCTGTTGATTTCTTCCCAGATTACCCAGTCTTCGGGTGAAACGCGTAAAACAGAATTTTTATACCCACAGGATCTGGTGGGTGCAGAATCATATATGATTAATTTGGTTCAGGAGAACAGAATATCAGATCCGGTAATTACAAAAGCATTCAAAAAAAATGTTCAGTTGTCAGAGCAAAAAATTGTCTATTCAAAAGATGCAGAAACCAGCCAGAAAGTATTACCAAAATTTGTATATTTTAAAAATGGAGCGGGTGCAGCCTCTGCCGATACAAGAATCACCTACGATCAATACGATTCCAAAGGCAATCTTCTCCAATACACCACAAAAGGCGGCGTTCCAACCGCCATCATCTGGGGTTATAACCAAACCCAACCGATTGCCAAGGTTGTCGGGGCAAGCTATTCACAGGTAAGTTCATTAGCAGTAGCCATTATCAATGCATCAAATACAGATGCCGCTGCATCTCCATCGAGTGATGAATCTTCATTGCTATCTGTCTTGGACAATTTTAGACAATCTCTGCCAGATTATCAAATCACGACCTACACTTACGACCCGCTCATTGGAGTGAGAAGTATCACGCCGCCAAGCGGAATCCGGGAGATTTATATTTATGACACAGCCAACAAATTGAAAGAAGTCAAAGACATCAACGGCAATGTATTAAAAGAATACCAATATCACTATAAACCATAAAAACACAGATTATGAGAAAAAATATCCTATCGAGTGCTTTATTGCTTATAGTGGTAAACAGCTATGCTCAGACCACGCCAAGTCAAACAGAAAATTATATCTTCAGCACCACCTGTTTTACAGCCGATTGTGTAAAAAAGGCTGAAACCATCCAGTATTTCGACGGCTTGGGTCGCCCCAAACAAATTGTAAATGTAAAAGCATCTCCGTTAGAAAAAGATGTGGTTACACATATCGAATACGACGGATTCGGCAGACAGGTCAAAGATTACTTTCCTGTTCCGCAAAGTGGGACATCCAATGGAGCGATTTATGGGAATCCATTATCCGATGTGGCTTCTACACCTTACGGAAACGAAAAAATCTATTCCGAGAAAGTCTTGGAAAACTCGCCACTAGACAGAGTCTTTCAGCAGATACAAGCGGGTAACGCTTGGAATAATAAACCGATTAATTTTGGATATGACACCAATGTGGACGGGGATAAAGTTTTGCGTTTTTTTACATCAACAAATTGGAGTAATCAAGATAATAATGACCTTAAATTAGAAGCATCCAAATATTATGGTGCTGGTCAACTCTATAAAAACAAGATTACCGATGAAGATGGCAATGAAAGTGAAGAATTTAAGAATGGAGAAGGAAAGACTCTACTCGTCCGTAAAAAACTCTCCCAAAATGAATTTGCAGATACTTATTACATTTATAATGAATATAACCAACTATCATACGTTATTTCACCTAATACATCAAAAAAAATTGATAACACTCTTGCAGGTGGGGTAAGCGTTCTACACAATAGTACAAATTCCGCAATTTTAGACCTCTGCTACCAATACCGTTACGACGGACAGGGAAGAATGGTAGAAAAAAAACTACCCGGCAAAGGCTGGGAATATCTAGTGTATGACAATCAGGACAGATTGGTGATGACTCAGGATGCCAACCTGTTGAGTTCAGGACAATGGCTGTTTACAAAATACGATAAATTCGGAAGAGTAGCATATACCGGAATTACAACCGACTCCGGCTCAAGGAACAGTCTTCAAACCATTTTTAACGGAAAAGGTTCCAATAACGTAGAAAGAACCACCACCAATTTTGTACAACCCGGATTGCTGGTTTATTATGATAACGATGCCTCCAAAAATTATCCGAACACCCTTACCAAACTCTTATCAGTCAATTATTATGATACCTACCCTACAGGAACTCCAACCATTCCGTCAAGCATTCTTTCGCAGGCTGTCTTGCCCCAAACCGGAAGCCTCAGCACCAAAAGCCTCCCGACCGCCTCATTCGTCAATAATGTAGAAAATAACGGCTGGACAAAAAATTATATCTGGTATGACACCAAAGGCAGAACAATAGGAACACACAGCATTAATCACTTGGGCGGCTATACCAAAACGGAAAGCCTGCTCGACTTTGCCGGTGTTCCCCAAAAAATCATTACCATGCACAAAAGACTAAATGGCAGTGAGGAAGTCGTTGTGCAGGAAGAATTTGAATACGACCACCAAAACCGCCTCTTGAAACATTACCACGAAGTGGTCGGGAAAACCGATAAAGTTCTGCTGGCAGAGAATCATTACAACGAAATCGGTCAGCTCGACCAAAAGAAAGTAGGCGCAGACCAATACGGTAGCAGTCCGTTGCAAACGGTTGATTACTCCTACAACATTCGCGGCTGGCTTACCCAAATCAACGACCCTACCGATTTGGGAGACCACCTGTTTGCCTACAAAATAAAATACGAAAATCCGGACAATGAATCCTTAGCACCCAAAAGATACAACGGCAACATTTCCGAAATCGACTGGATATACCAAAACGGAAGCTTGAAACGCTACGGCTATCAGTATGATAATCTCAACCGATTGTTGCGGGGCAATTACCAAGACCCGGAAAATTCTCTGCCCGAAAGCCATATCAATGACGAAGCATTGACCTATGACCTGAACGGGAATATTACCAATCTGGTAAGGAACGCCAAGCACAGCAAGTTCCATACCCCGATTGTGATAGACAATCTCGGCTATACCTACAACGGCAACCGGGTTACGAATATTGACGACGCTTCGGGCAACAGTTCCGGTTACGAGGGCGGCAACCAAACCATCACTTATGATGACAACGGCAATATGACGGCGATGCCCGATAAAGGTATTTCTGCGATAGCGTATAACTTTCTGAATCTTCCTACGGAAATTGACCAAAACGCCAACGTTACCAATTACTATTACCGTGCCGACGGCGTAAAGATTAAGAAAAAGTATAAGCTGATTAATAATTTAGGAACAAACTATATTTATACGGAGTATCTTGACGGCTTCCAGTATTCTACGCCCAATACCGAGCCAATACGGCGTGCTCTGGAAGAAACCGATGATGCCACAGTAGCAGTTTCTACGGCAGGAGAAGAAGAAGCGTTTATCCCTTTGGATGAAAGAGAAATTGCAGTAGATACCGGAACACCGGAGGCAGATAATGTAGTTTTATCATTTTTCCCAACTGCGGAAGGATACTATGATTACGAAAATAATCGTTATATTTACCAATACAAAGACCATTTGGGGAATGTAAGAATAAGTTACGTGAAAGAAAATAATGCTCTTAAAATAATGGATACGAATGAATATTATCCTTTTGGGATGAGTTTTTTAAAACCTAATGCTCCTACAATGTACGATCCGATGGCGATACCTTATAACTACAAGTATAGCTCCCAAGAACTCCAAGAAACAGGTTTTTACGACTTCGGAAATCGCCAATATATGCCTGATATAGGTAGATGGTTTAAAGTTGACGAGCTTGCTGAAACATCCAGACGTTGGAGTCCTTACGCATATGCCTATAATAATCCTATGAGATTTGTAGACCCCGACGGAAGACAGAATGAAGACTGGGTAAAAAGGACAGGTATGAGTAACTGGGAGTATAGAAGTGATATAACTTCTGCTCAACAAGCGAAAGACGCTGGATTTGCTTCTTATGCTGATGGTCGTGGGGATGCAAATAGTACATATACAACGACATTATCGAGAAATGGTGTAGATACTGGCGTTGAGCAAACAGTAGTTTTAGGAGAAGGAGGAAACTATACAGTAAATGGAGAATCCTTTGTAGCACCTGACCATTATACCGATATGACACCTGTAGACCAATTTGGAAAGTTTATGGCAGGATTTGTAGCTTTTCCAATGCTTATTGAAGCAATTCCAGGTATGATTGCTGGTGGTTCAGCAGAAGCTTTGTTTGGTAAGGCACTAATTAGTGCTACTACGCAGTTAGGTACTTCAGGAGATATCGATGCATATGATTTAGTAGGAGACACTTTTTTAACACCAGGTGCAAGTAACGTACTCGGAGGTGTAGCTGATTATAACATAATTTCTGGAGAACATAATATATATGGAATTACGGGTAATAAAAGTGCAGCAGCTGTTGCGACAGATTTAGCCGTAGGAGGAGCTGCTAATAAAGTTAGTGGCGGAGCGGGAAGAGCGTTTGGAGGAATGACTCAAACTCCATCTACGAGAGTAGGGGCAAATATGACCGAAGCTGCTATACAAACAACTAAAGGGTTTGTTAATCAGGGCGTTAAAAATGTTGTTGATAAAAAGAAATAAATAATGAACGAAACTTTAAAAAAAGCATTATTTATTTCAATTTTTGCTATTGGTTTAATACTAATAATTATAAAAAATAATAGTAAAAAAGAATCGTTAGTAAAAAATGCAAAATATACTATTGTAAAAGTATTAGATGCAGAAGTACACGGTAAAAATGATACGAAGTTTACTTTTATGTTGTATGACCAAACATTAACTTCTTACGGGAAACTTCTTTGGAGAAATGAAAGGCAGAGTATTATTGGAAAGAATGTTTTATTAGAATATGATAGTACAAATATTAAGAATAATAAAATATTTATAAATATTAATGTTCCTGAAAATATATCAGTACCAATAGAAGGATGGAAACATCTGCCGAATTGGGCGAATGAATGAAATAAAAAGGTCACTTACTGAGTGACCTTTTTTATATAATCTCCTTTTAGAAGAGCTTTTACATATCCTTCTAAATTATTTTGCATCATTAAATTTGAAACAATCAATTTTGAAGATATCAGGTTTCTTTTTTGGTTTAATTTTTCTAAGAGGGTAATAGTATCCTCTAAATCATTTTTTGTATTACGAGAGAATACATTATAGATGGTATTGGTAAAATTTTCAAAATCTATACTCTTGATAATCTCCTGTTTTTTCTTTTCATCCCAGTTATTTTCTTTAGCAGTCTGTTCAACTTTATTTTTACAGTAGTTATTAAAATAGTTTTCAAACTCAGTAACTTTAATAAGTTTATCAATCAGAATCTTATTGTCTTCCGCAGGCATTGATGGCGGCGGTGGATTTTGTGCAAATACAGATATAGTTATAAATAATAAAAAAGCGGTTATAAAATTTTTCATAATAAAATAATTTTTACCTAAAACATTTATTTTTTTAATTTTTCCTGCAAATCCGTTTTAAGAATATAGGCGTTGAGCAGGTTTTTAATGACATCAATATCCTTTTTATCTAAGGATTGTATTTTATTGAACATTGCTAAAAGTTCAGGGTCTTTCAATCTGTTTTGTGCCTGTTGCTCTACATTGCCATAGATTAAAGCATCGGTAGAAGAATGCAGAACATATGCCATTTTTTTTATTACTTCCAGAGTGGGCTGTGTAAGTTCACGCTCATATCGTGAGATATGGGTAGAATGCATTCCCCCCTCGCTGGCGCAAGCGTCCACGCTTGTGCCGACAAAAAATAAGTGGACACGAGCAAGATGCTCGCGCCAGCGGCGAGAAGTGCAGGAGACACAGGTATCAAACGCTACGGCTATGTCTATGACAGGCTGAACCGGCTGACGGCAGGGCTATACCAAAGCCCCGATAACCCGACATCCAAAGAACACTCCGAGAGAATCACCTATGACGGCAGCGGTAATATTACTACGCTGAAACGCTCTTCTTATGTCATAGGAACAGCAGCCAGCCTGATAGACAATCTCTCCTACACCTACACCGGCAACCGCATTACCGCCATTGCAGACAATTCCGGAGATGGTAGCGGGTACGAAGGCGGCGGCAATGAGATATCGTATGATGCCAACGGCAATATGACGGATATGCAAGACAAGGGCATATCTTCCATTGCTTACAATTACCTGAACCTTGCAGACGAGACGGTAATATCGCAGGGTTTTTCCTCTGCTACCGTTACCAGCCTATACCGTGCGGACGGCGTGAAACTGAAGAAAGTGAATACCACCACAACAAGTGATATTGCAGACACCACCACAACCACCTATACCTCCGATTATCTGGACGGCTTCCAGTATCTGGAGACCTCTACAACAAGAAATACCGGCGAAATAGAAATGGAGCTTACAGCCTCTCCCCTAGATACGGCAATGGAGCAGGAAGCTTTTTTGGTAATTGATAAGACCACTATCGGTGGAGGCACGCTGGACAATGCCGTGCTTCAGTTCTTCCCCACCGCAGAGGGTTTTTACGATTACCAAAATAATCTGTATATTTACCAGTACAAAGACCACCTTGGAAATGTAAGAGTATCTTACACTAAAAACTCTGGTGGCGGAGCAGAAGTTCTTGACAAAAACGATTACTACCCCTTTGGGA
>JASGDB010000110.1:0-11348 GCA_049841315.1 Bergeyella sp.
AAAATTTTAGCCGAGTTTCCAAGTCTTGAACTTTTGGTTCTTTTGTTTCAAGACAAAAGAACAGAAATTTAGAATTATAGATAAAAGTTAATTTTAAAATCCACAGTTTTTGTCGAAGAACCAAAATAAAAGAACTGAAAATAAAAAATTTTACTTCTCCTTTTTAATTCGTTTTGTTTCCAAAAAAATTCAAAACCAAAGATATTCTTTGGTTTTTTTCGTGAAAAATATTATCTTGTCAAAATCTGAAAAACAGAATTTTTTTAAATGTTAGAAAAAAAAGAACACCTCTACGAAAAAGCCGTTTTGGTCGGTCTGATTACCAAAGAACAGGACGAAGAAAAACTGACGGAATATATGGACGAACTGGAGTTTTTGGCATACACAGCCGGAGCAACAGTGGAAAAAAGATTCACGCAAAAAATGTCGATGCCCGATTCCAAAACGTTTGTCGGGAAAGGAAAAATGGAGGAAATACGGGATTTTGTGAAAGAAAACGAAATCGGAACGGTGATTTTTGATGACGAACTCTCGCCGTCCCAACTGAAAAATCTCGAAAGAGATATGGAAGTGAAAATCCTCGACCGAACGAATTTGATTTTGGATATTTTCGCACAAAGAGCGCAAACTTCTTACGCCAGAACGCAGGTGGAACTCGCTCAATATGAATATCTTCTGCCAAGATTGACCAGAATGTGGACCCACCTCGAAAGACAACGGGGCGGAATCGGAATGCGAGGACCCGGCGAAACGGAAATCGAAACCGACCGAAGAATTATCCGCGACCGAATTTCTTTGCTGAAAGAAAAACTCAAAACCATTGACAAACAAATGGCAACGCAACGCAACAATCGCGGGAAAATGGTTCGTGTCGCTTTGGTCGGCTATACGAATGTCGGGAAATCGACCTTAATGAACGCTATTTCAAAATCCGAAGTTTTTGCGGAAAATAAACTGTTTGCAACGCTTGATACGACCGTCAGAAAAGTCGTTATCGGAAATCTGCCGTTTTTGCTGACGGACACGGTCGGCTTCATCAGAAAACTGCCAACGCAATTAGTCGAAAGTTTCAAATCCACTTTGGATGAAGTTCGGGAGGCGGATTTGCTGGTTCACGTGGTGGATATTTCTCATCATAGTTTTGAAGACCACATCAATTCCGTGAATCAGATTTTGCAGGAAATTGATGCACACAGAAAACCTACAATAATGGTTTTCAACAAGATAGACGATTTTTCTTACGAGAAAAAAGACGAAGATGATTTAACGCCTTCAACCAAAAAAAATATTTCTCTGGAAGAATGGAAAAAAACGTGGATGGCAAAATCCAAATATCCGACCGTTTTCATCTCGGCTTTAACAAAGGAAAATTTCCCCGAAATGAAAAAAATGATTTACGACGAGGTTCACAATATTCATATTTCCAGATTTCCGTATAACGATTTTCTGTTTGAGTATTTTGAGGAAGAGGAAAATTAAGGAATTTTCAATGTTATTAAAAGTTGAAGAGCGTTTAAATGGATTAAAAAATCTTTATAAATTTGCTAAAATTGTCAAGCTAAAAATTTCAAGAAAATGATAAAAACATTTGAAGTATATATTCATAAATTAAGGCCGGACAACGGTTTGGCTTTAACCAAACTTGCGGCTGTATTTGAGTTTTAACTATGGTAGGAGCATCATTATTTTCAAGTGCAGGCATAGCAGAAACTTACTTTGATGAAGTAGGAATTAACATTGTTGCCGCTAACGAATTGGTTCAGGAAAGAGCCGACTTGTATCAGGCATTATATCCAAAATCAAAAATGATTGCAGGTAGCATTTTGGACGAAAATGTTTTCAAAACACTTGTAAAAAACACGCCTGAAAAGTTAGATTTTTTGATTGCTTCACCGCCTTGTCAAGGAATGAGCGTTGCAGGAAAAAACAGAAATATTGAGCAAATGCTCAATGACGAAAGAAATTATCTTGTTTTCAAAATCATTGATTTTATCAAACTAAAATCACCCGACTTTGTGTTGATTGAAAATGTTCCGACATTTTTTAAATTGGTTTTACCCTACAAAAATCAACAACTAAAAGTCGTTGAAATTCTAAATCTTCTGTTTGGAAAAGAATACAACATTGAAGCAAATGTTTATGATGCAGCAGAATTTGGCGTTGCACAAAGACGAACAAGAGCAATCATAAAATTGTATCGGAAAGATAAAACTTGGGGACAACCATTAAAATCTGAAAAACAAATAACAGTAGAAGAAAAAATCGGTTTTTTGCCCAGCATTGAAGCAGGACAAAAATCAAAAATCAAATGGCACTTCGCCCGAAAACATTCGGATAACCACGTTCAGTGGATGAAACATACACCAACGGGAGAAACTGCATTTGAAAACAAAAAATATTTTCCAGTAAAACCAAATGGCGAAAAAATAAAGAGTTACAACACAACATACAGACGAATAAAATGGGACGAACCTGCACCGACAATTACAATGCGTAACGATGCAATCAGTTCGCAACTGAATGTACACCCGGGCAGAAAATTGAAAAACGGAACTTATTCAGATGCAAGAGTTTTGACACCGTTGGAATTGATGTTGTTGTCGTCTTTGCCACAAGATTGGAACATTCCCGACAATACACCTGAATTACTTATCCGAAAATGTATTGGTGAATGTATTCCGCCTTTACTCATTAAAAATATTGTTGCCCAAATAAACAAATAGTATGACTTTAAGGATTGACAGTAAAAAGTGGATTTTGTACCGACATACAAGGGATTTTGATAAACTTTGTGTGGTTGCTGAATTTTTGAAGTCGTACACCAAAACAGGAATTTCAACAGACGAGAAAACGCAGTTAAATTTAAAGTTGCGTGAATTGGGATTGTACAGTGAACGAAATCCCGATTTACCGCTTGATGCGATAAATCACAAAATCAATCAGCTTTCGTATTATATGTTTGGCTATCAAGCCAAAGTTGACGGACAAGACAGATTTTTGTTTAGTCCGCTTGGCAACTTGTTTTTGAAACACGTTGAAGATAAAGAGAAAACGGCTAAGATTTTTCTCACAATGCTTTGGGCTGTTCAATACCAACACCCACACAGCGGAACAGATAGCGAATTTCAGCTTTATCCGTTTCGGTTGATTTACAAATTGCTTTCTGAACCCAAACTTTCAAATAAACTTTACGCTTTTGAAGTAGCGTATTCGGTTGTTTTTCTAAAAGAAGCAACCAAAACAACGTACAAAGAATTGGTTAATGAATTGTTGAAATTACGCAAACTTTCTGATGATGAGCTTGCTCAAAAATTTCAAAAAGACCGACACGCATTAGTAAATTCGGCTTACGAATGGGATTACTACGTTTCACGTTTGTTTGAAAGTGCGGGTGTTTTAGAGAAAAAAGACGGTGTTGTTATTACAAAATTGCAACACGGAAACACAAACACTTTCCGAAAAATAACCCGAAACGAAGTTTCAATTCCCGAAAATTTAAAATCGTTAGTTGAACAATTAGAAAACGAATATTCATTTTTAGAAAAGCCTTTGTTGCTCAACGACCCCGAACGCTTGAAGTTAGACGTTGTGAAAGAAATTTATAGTTTCTATCCAAAAACACTTTTGGTTGAAATTGGCGAAGCCGTTGATGATTTCAAATTTGAGTTGCTCAATCTTCCAAAACTTATTGAGCAATACGCTAATAATAACGAGGGAGCAGAAGCCTATCTTTTTGAAGATGCTTTGGCAGACGGTTTCAATATGTTCCACAACGTAGAAGCAAACAAAATCAGCGGAGCAGGAAACACGGATTTAGAGTGTTTGTACATTCCGAGAAAGAAGAAATTTACTGTTGAAGCGAAATCAACTAAAAACAAACTTTCCAGCGTAAACGCAGGAAGATTAGCAGGACACCGAGAAAAAATTGGCGGTGCTTACACCATCGTTGTAACGCCAAAATACGTTCCTGCCGTACTTCAAGACATTCGCACAAGTCCAATCGTAATTATTCGGGCAAATACTTTTTCGGAATATCTGTACAACTGTATTGACAATGATATTCGAGAAATAGACTATGAAGATTTTGATAGCATTATTGTCAATAATCTCGGAAAAGACATCAGTAAAAACATTTCAGATTTAACTATTTCAAGGTTCGCAACACAAAAATAAACTTGCTATGATTACAATTACAAGAGAAGACAATATGAAGTTAATGGCAAGGTATCCCGACAATTATTTTGACCTTGCAATAGTTGACCCACCTTACGGAATTTTAAACAAAACCAAACGAGGCGGAGACCATAAATTTAATATGGACGAATACAGCCAATGGGATGTAAAACCCAATGACGAGTATTTTAATGAATTGTTTCGTGTTTCAAAAAATCAAATCATTTGGGGTGGAAATTATTTTGGGCAGCTTTGGACAAGAAGTCCATACAACAAAGGCTTTATCATTTGGGACAAAAAACAACCAGAAACATTAAATAATTTTTCAATGGCTGAAATGGCTTGGAGTTCATTAGATAAGCCTTCAAAAATTTTTGAATTTAGCGTTAGGAAAAACAGAAATAAAATTCACCCGACACAAAAACCTGTTGAACTCTACGAATGGCTTTTGAAAATGTATGCCAATCAAGGCGACAAAATTTTAGATACACATTTAGGAAGCGGAACTATTGCTATTGCTTGTTACAACGCTGGTTTGAGTTTAACTGCCTGTGAAATCAGCGAAACGTATTATTTGAGTGCATTAGAAAAAATCAAAGAGTTTGTTCCCAAAAGTGCTATTCACACCAACGATTTAGAAGCGTTTGCTTTGACATTTCCTGAACAAAAAACATCAAAAAACGGCTTACATAAATTGTACAAAGAACACGTTGAGCAATTACGACTTTTCAAAGAAGAACGAGCAAAGTATTATGCAATGGAGAAATGAAAAAAATGATTTACGACGAGGTTCACAATATTCATATTTCCAGATTTCCGTATAACGATTTTCTGTTTGAGTATTTTGAGGAAGATTAAAAAATTTAGAAATTAAAAATTTGTTAATATTGAATCAACGTTGATAAAACTTACGAAATTTATAGAATACAAAAATGAGCGAAGCAGTAAACAACACCAAAAGAAAATATTCGGATATGCTCCTTGAATTATACAATGAGTTTGAAATGCAATTCCCCGAAAGTTTGAGTTTTGAAGACGTAATTCAGCATTGTGTTGATGCCTGGAACACGGCAAATTATATTGAACGGAAAAGTAAAAAAGGATATGCCAATCATGTAAAAGGAAAAGAATATCCGGAGGTAATGGAAAAAATCGTAGCGTATAAACTTGACCATTTCAAGGACTGTAAAAACATCATCTTGGATTTTAGTTTAGAGAATGACATTTTGAATGTCCACAGTGTGCCACCAAAGGATTTTTATAATGAATTTTTTAAATTTTTAGAAATAGAATGAAACTGAAAAATTAAAAGCCTTGAAAGCCTTGTCAAGGTTTCAAACCTTGACAAGGCTGAAAAAACTTTGAACCTTAAACCCAAAACCTGAAACAAAAAACTTATGGAATTATACTATTCATTTTCCGTATTAATCGTGTTGGCATCGTTTTTTGCGTATCTCAACTATCGTGTTTTGAAACTTCCGAATACTATCGGAATTATGGTGATTGCGATAGTTGTTTCGGTCATTTTGGTGGCATCGGGCGACAATTTTCTGCCGGAAACCACCACGAATCTTACCAAATTGGTAAACAGTTTTGATTTTACCGAAATTCTGATGGGAGCGATGCTCAATTTCCTTTTGTTTGCCGGCGGAATCCACATCAACATCAAGGATTTGAAAGAGCAGTTTGTGCCGGTTGTGATTTTTTCCACCGTTGGCGTGATAATTTCCACGTTTGCAGTAGGTTTCGGCGTTTATTATCTTTTGCCGTTTGTCGGGATTAAAATTCCGTTTTTGTATTGTCTGGTTTTCGGAGCGTTGATTTCGCCGACCGACCCGGTTGCGGTTTTGAGTATTTTGAAAAAAGCCAATGTTACCAAATCTCTGGAAACGAAAGTTGCCGGAGAATCGCTTTTCAATGACGGAATGGCGGTGGTGGTTTTTACCGTGATTTTGCAGTTGGCAATCGGGAAAGACGTGGATTTGACGGCAGAAAACATCGGATTTTTACTCTTGAAAGAAGCAGGAGGCGGACTGTTTTTGGGCGTTCTTTTGGGATTTTCGGCTTCCAGAGCGATGAGAATGGTTGACGATTATATTATTTCCGTACTCATCACATTATCAGTCGTTATGGGCGGTTATCTGATTGCTCACGAACTGCATTTTTCCGCACCTTTGGCGATGGTTGCAGCGGGACTTTTTATGGGAAATTTCAATGTAAGGTTCAAAATGAAATCCGAAACGCAGGATTATCTCATCAAATTCTGGGAACTGACGGACGAGATTATGAATGCCGTTTTGTTCCTGTTCATCGGGTTTCAGTTGCTACTCATCAAAGATTTGAACGAATATCTGGTTGCGGGCGGAATTTGTATCTTAATCGTTCTCATTGCACGTTGGATTTCCATTTTTTTCCCGACAAAATTTATGAGCATCAAAACGAGATTCAATCCGCAAACCGTGAAAGTTTTGGTTTGGGGCGGAATCCGGGGCGGTGTTTCCATTGCGTTGGCGTTGTCCGTTCCGAAGAATGATTACAGCGATGCTATCATCAGTATTACGTATTGCGTGGTGGTGTTTTCCATTATCGTTCAAGGACTTACGATTGAAAAAGTTGCCAATCCGAAGAAAATTGTAGCGGAGGAAAAGGAAATGGAATTTACCGAAGAATAAATTAATGATTTTTTGAAAGCGGCGAAGCCGCGACATATTGGTAGAAAACAATACCATATTTTGAAAGAAGCTCCGAAGGAGCGACATATTGGTAATAAAATGACAATTTTTAATCAAATTCTCGAAGCATTAACCGATTTATCCATTCCCGAAAAAGCCGAATTTCTCCCGAAATTCTTCAAAACCGGAAAAGGAGAATACGCGGAAGGCGATAAATTTCTGGGCGTAACCGTTCCCGACAGCAGAAAGGTGGCGAAAGATTTCGCTCCGAAAACGGATTTTGCAGATATTCAGGAAATTATAAAATCGCAATTTCACGAGATGCGTTTGGTTGCTTTGCTGATTCTGATTCAGAAATTTGAAAAATCAAAAGATAAAAATGAGCAAAAGAAAATCGTTGATTTTTACCTGAAAAACACAAAATACATCAACAACTGGGATTTGGTGGATTTGTCCTGCTACAAAATTTTAGGAAAATATTGTTTTGAAAACGATAAACCCGAAATTCTGAGAACCCTTTCCGATTCCGAAAATATGTGGGAAAAACGCATTGCGATTGTCGGAACAATGTTTTACATCAAAAAAGGAAAATTTGATTTAACAAAAGAATTTGCTTTGAAAAACCTGCATCATTCCCACGATTTGATGCACAAAGCCAACGGCTGGCTTCTGCGTGAAATGGGAAAAAAGAACGAAAAAGAACTTCTGGATTTCCTGAAAAAACATTACAAAACAATGCCGAGAACCACTTTACGATACGCCATTGAAAAATTAGATGAAAATTTGCGGCAGGATTTCCTGAAAGGAAGAATATAATTATTTCTGAAATTTTTTTGTAACAAATTGCCGGTGCATTGAACTAATTATTAAAATCAAAAAAAAATGAAAAAGCTGTTTTCTATCTTAACTCTAACGCTGTTTTTTGCGCTGAATTCTCAGGTAACAGCGAATCGTTTCTTCTACGAACTGAATTTCAAACCTAAAAAAGATTCTGCAAAAATGGATAAGGTAATGACGATTCTCGATATTACGAACGACAAGTCTATCTACAGGGATTTTACATGGGTAGCCCAGGATTCACTCATCAAATCAGAAGTTGAATCTATGCAAAAATCCGGAGTATTTCGGGATATGTCTAAAATTATGAAAATACCTAAGTTTGGATTTAAAGTTGAAAAACTTTATCCAGATATGAAAGTTATTTATGAAGAAGGCATGCAAAATGGCTTTACGCCAATGAAAATGGGATATGTAGACGATACGAAATTTAATTGGAATATTTCTACTGAAAAACAAAAAATAGGCGAATACAATACTCAGAAAGCAACAACAGAGTTTGGAGGGAGAAATTGGGTTGCGTGGTTCTGTGCAGATTTGCCTTTTCAGGATGGACCGTATAAATTCCACGGATTGCCGGGGCTTATCATAAAAATCGAAGATGATGGACAAAATTATTCATGGGAATTAAAGGGAAACCGAAAAGTGGAAAATTTTGAAGAACTTTCTTATGTTGAAAAGATTGCTCCGGGGGGAGAGTCAAAAAGAATTGATGTCTCTAGAGAAAAATTTGAGTCTTCTATGGCTAATTTCAAGAAAGACCCATTCGCAACAATCCGACCAATGTTGAGTCCAGAAATGCTATCTCAAAAAATACCCGGAAGCGATATGAATATCGGAGATATGGTAAAACAACAAGAAAAAATGCTTAGAGATTTCTTTAATGCTAATGACAACCCGATAGAAATTCCCGCAAATTTACCCGCGAAAAAGAAAAAATAAACATTCTTATTCCATTCAATATTGTATTGAAAAAGCCGAAAGTTTAGCTTTCGGCTTTTTTTGTATGGTTAAAAATTCTCCGCAATCTGTTCAACCATCAGCTCGGTTAATTTCGGATGTCCTTTTTCTGTTGTTTCCACATTTTCGTCGCTTCCGGTCCTTACTATAACGAGTTGTTTTTCAGGAACAATGATGATATATTGCCCGAGAATCCCCCAGAAATAATAATACGGATATTTGAAATCGTTATTAATCCAGACAGAATATCCGTAAATGCCCTTGGATTCTTTCGTCGGCGTTCTCATTCTGTCGAGATAGTTTTTGCTGATGAGCTGTATGGAATCCGCTTTTCCGTCGTTCAGCATGAGCTGTCCGAGTTTTGCGTAATCCCTCGCATTGGACTGGATACAGCAGAATGTTTTTTCCATTTCATAGTCGTCGGTAGTCCATTCGGCGTTGTGTTCCATTCCGAGAGGTGTCCATAATTTTTGGGAAGCGTAGGAAGCAAGCGGCTGATTGACGGCTTTTCTTACCGCAAATCCCAAAAGCTGTGTCGCTCCGCTTTGGTATTCAAATTTTTTTCCGGGCATTTCTTTGAAACCTTTCATCAGAACAGCTTTCCCGAGATTATCTCCGTAATAGGCTTTTGCATTCGGCGTGAAAGGATTTTGGTATTCTTCGTTCCAGTCCAGCCCCGCTTCCATGGTCGCGAGGTCTTTCAGGGTAACATTTTTCCCGAAATCCACATCAGCATAATTTTCATAAAAATCGGAAAGAAGCTGGTTTTCGCTTTTAATTTTCCCATCGTCAATCGCCATTCCCAAAAGCAGTGCAGTAACGGTTTTCGCCATGGAAAAAGAATTGGTTTGGGATTGAGCATTATAGCCTTCCCAATATTGTTCGTGTAGTAATTTTCCGTTTTTGATGACAATCAAAGCTGCGGAATTGGTTCTTGTCAGTTCATCCGATAAAGTTTTCGGTAATGCTTTTTTGTTGTAAAGAGCATCTTTTGCCCATGGTTTTGACCTGGCAGCAAGAATGACATTGGATTTGAACAGTTTTCCGTCGTCAATCGTTGCCGAAGTTTCTCCGCGGAGATAGGTTTTGGCAAGAGCTTTAAAAAGGTAATCGTATCCGAAAGCATACGCTGCCGCAACAAGCCCAGCCAGAGAAATGACAAAATATTGTAAGATTTTAGTGAAGATTTTCATAGCGGTATTTTTTTAAAATATAAACACTTTACAATCACCGAATTTACTAAAAATGTAACTTTGCAACCAATACTTTTTACAATGATGAAAAAAATACTGTTTGGGTTTGTTCTTTTCTTTCATATTTCGGCGTACACACAATCGTATCTCCCTATTGATACAGCGGATTACGCGATGAGAAAAGAATTTTTGACGGCATTCAAAAAAAGAAATGAAGAATACATCAAAACACAGAAAGCCAGACATTCCGGGAGAGTGGCCAACGAAGTCAGCAAACACTATACGGAATATTTCAAGGATTTTGAAAAAGAAATAAAAAACAAAGATTACGCATTCCGAACACCTTTTAACGAAATGCTGAACGACATTCTTGCCAAACTGATGAGCGGAAATCCGCAGATTCCTTCCGATATGAAAATTCTGATTGCAAAGGACAATACACCCAACGCTTCCTGCCTTCCGGACGGCACTTTCATCATTCACATGGGACTGTTCAACTGGATGGATAATGAGGAACAAATCGCTTCCGTTCTTTCCCACGAAATTGCCCATAAACTGAAAGAACATTCCCTGAACAGCATCATCGCCAATCTTCAGGAAGAAAAAAAGGATACGGAAAAAGTAAAAGAGATTAAAACCAGCACCGTCAACCGCTACGATAAGGCTTTCGATGTGCTGAAAGACAGGCTGTACCGCCAGCAGGGAAAAAGCCGTAAACATGAGATACAGGCAGATTCTTTAGGATACGTTCTGTACAGCAAAGCCGGATTCAAAAAATCGGAATTTATTAATGCGATGAAAAATCTCCGTGATTTCGATTCGATTTCCCCTCGGGTTCTGAAAGAGGAAACTTACCGCAAATTATACACGCTTCCGAATCTTCCGTTCAAGGACAAATGGCTGAAAGGTGAAGATTTTTCGCTGTACAACTATGATTTTTATAAAGAAAAATTAGACAAAGATTCTCTGTCTTCGCATCCGGAATTTACAGAAAGAATTTCCGAAATGGAAAAATATTTTCTTGAGCTGAAAACGGAAGAAGCATCCGGTGAAGCGTCCGAAGGGTTTAAAAATCTTAGAAAAACTGCCAAAATGGAAATCCTTCCAAATTTCTATCAGTCGGAGGATTACGGAGTGGGAATTTATGTGGCGATGCAGATGATTCAGGATGAATTTGAGGAAGGCTATGTGAAATCATGGATTGGAAAATTCTTCGGAAAAATCCGTGACGGCAGGAAAAATTATAACCTCAACCGCTATCTCGACCGCGTAGACCCGAAAAAGCAGAGTGAAAGCTATCAGCAGTTCCTCGGTTTTATGTGGAATCTGAACCTTGACGAAATCAGTTCGTTTGCGGATTATTATCAAAAAAAACCTTGAAAAAACTTTTTTGGCTCTTCGCCATTTTGTATGGAAAAAAAATATCCATATTATTTTAAAATGACATCGGAAACGGAGGCGTTAAAAATTTTAAAGAATTTTCGTTAAGAAATTTCCACTGTTCGAGGGCGGG
>JASGDB010000111.1:0-23757 GCA_049841315.1 Bergeyella sp.
CTAAATTAGTCGCATAATGAAATTTTGTCCCGCCCTCGAACAGTGGAAATTTCTTAACGAAAATTCTTTAAAATTTTTAACGCCTCCGTTTCCGAGGTCATTTTAAAATAATATGGATATTTTTTTTTCCATACAAAATGGCGAAGAGCCAATATTCTGAAATGGGGGCTTTAATACTCATTTTTTTCACTGATAAAAATTCCGTTCAGAAGCGAGGTAATCAGTGATAATGCGATACTGAAAATCAGCGCCCACCAGAAGCCTGCAACGTTCATTCCGGCAATGAAATAATCAGCAATGAGAATCATCAGCGTATTGATCACGAGTAAAAACAGCCCTAAAGTAATTACGGTAATGGGAAAGCCCAGAATCTTAAACACGGGCTTTATAAAGATATTCAAAAGTCCCAAAACTACGGCAAAAATCAATGCCGTGGTGAAATTATCAATGTATACGCCTTTCAACACGTATTTTGCCAGCCCGAATGCTACAACCGATGTAATGAAAAGCCGAATAATCCAGTTCATATTTGTTATTATTTATGTAAATGTACGAATTTTATCATTCTCCTGCATTCAAAAATATTGCTCATAACAGTAACGGCAAATACAATCCATCCTAAACAGGCTTTTCATTATTAATTCTCATCATAGCTCAGTTCTACTGTGTCGCTTTCATCACCGCATTGGTAATCTGCGCTTCTTTTTCTTTGGCATAAGTGGAATCGTGAGGATTCATCAAATCGAAAATATAGGTGTAGAACGGCGTAATTTTCTGAACATTTTCAGATTGATTGTATGCCTTTTCCTTGCCCATTTGCTCCAAATCTTTGATGAAAGTATTGAAACGCTTATCCACCGGCTCAATGGATTTCACCAGATACTCATACGCTTTTTCTTTCTGCCCGATTTTTTCGTACGCATCGGAAACCGCGCCCACTACCAATGAATATTCCATCGGTTTGGTATTCATCTGTCTTCTTAGGAAACGCTGGTCTTCAGCGGGAAGTCCTGCATAATAATCGTACTCCTCGAAGATTCCTTTTTTCAGTTCTTCTGCGAGTTTGAGGGCTTTCTGTTCCTGTCCGGCAATCAGATAGCCATACACCATTGAACTCAGAGAACGAGGGTCGTTGTATTTTTCTACCGGAATTTCTTTCGATGCAAGGTCGAGGATTTCCACGGCTTTCTGCTTTTCTCCTTTCATCGCAAGTGCTTCTGCTGCACGGCTTGCGGAGCTCCTGTAACCTACGATGTTCTGAGTTGCGGTTCCGTCAAAATGAACGTTCAGATTTTTGAAATTACCCCATTTGTAATTCTTCACGATATTGTAAAGATTGTCGGCATCCACTCTGCCCATTTCGCCGTCTTCCCTTTCAGGTGTTTTAATTGGAACGAGTCTGTAGCTGAATCCGTCGAATTCCAGATAATCTCCAAGGTAGAAAATATTTTCGTTGTCGTAAATTCCGCCGGAGGAGAAATTAATCGTTCTTTTCCAGTCGAAATTGGCGAGAATATCCAGAAGCATCAGATTGCTTTTGAACATCGCCGAAGATTTGTATTCAATCGGGATATAATCTACTGCTTCAGCAACATCTTTGGCTTTGATGATTCCTGATTTCACGGCATTTTCTTTATTCACCGGAAGAATAAATTTGGTAACCGGAATGAAATTCATTCTCTCATATTTCTGTTCCCCGAATATCATTTTAAGAATTTCGTCTTTATTTTCGGATTTCATTTTCAGGAAATCTATGGCTTCTTTTACCGTCATGGAATCCTGAGTGAGATATTTTCTGAATTCCGAAAATGCATCTTCCGGAGCGCCCTGTTCTTTAAGATTATAGAAAACATTTTCCCATTCTTCCTTGCTCATGAGGAAAATCTGGTCGTTCGTTCCATCTCGGTAATCTTCATGGGTTAATGAGCACGGAACGCCCGTTGCGTTGTAAGTACGTCTTTTCACCTGGTCGATATTCCATGGCGTGGAAAGAAGCGTGAAATTGACTACTTTCACATCATCTCTGAAACGTTCGGTTTCCTGCATTCCCCAAATCGGATAGGTGTCATTATCACCGTAAACAAAGAGAATTCCGTTCTTCGGCAACGATTTTAAAGTGGAATAGGCATAGTCATAAGCGGTAGTACGGTTGCTTCTGTCGTGCGGATTGTAATTCTGAAAGCCCATCATCAGAGGGATTCCCAAAAGAACAACTCCCAAAGCAATATTCACCGCAGGCGATTTTACTTTACTCTGAACATACCAGAGAATTGCCGCAGCTCCCAACCCTATCCAAATGGCAAAGGCGTAAAACGAGCCAACCATTGCGTAATCTCTCTCTCGGACTTCAAAAGGTTTTACTCCCGTATAAAAGATAATTCCGATACTTGTAAGAATGAAAAGCGAAAGAATCGCGTAAAATCTTCCGAAATCACGGTTGAGCTGGAAGAAAAATCCTATCAAACCTAAAATAAGCGGAAGAAAGAAGAATTTCACCGTACTCGCATTCTGAAATTTTGCAGGAACATTATCCTGATTTCCTACGTTCATTTCATCGATAAACTTAATCCCGGAAATCCAGTTTCCTTCGGTAAGTCCTTTGCTTCCTTCGTTATCATTCTGTCTTCCTACAAAATTCCACATCAGGTATCTTACGAAATAATAGCCTACCTGCAAATCAATAAAATAGTTGAGATTCTGCGAAAAAGACGGGCGCTGCACATTCAAAAGGTCGTATCCTTTCACTTGCTGGTAATCTTTTGCTGTGATGCTTCCGTTTTCATACTTTTGTCTCAGCTCATCGAAAATCTTTTCAGCTTCCGGATTGTCTGCTACATCTTCATTACCATAATTCAGAGTAAAATCCGGCGCTCCGTACATGGAAACGTAATTCTGAATCACGCTATTGTCCTCACTGAACATCCTCGGGAAAAATCCTACATGCTCTTTGGCAAACACATAATTGAAACGCTCTCCTACTTTGCGGTATTTTCCTGCTTTTTCATCTTTTTCATAAATGTCTCCGAATTTGAACATTCCCTCATCTTTTTTGGTTTTGTAGCTTCCGTCTTCGTTATGTTCAATTCCTTTGTAATCCAGAAAAGCGGTATAATTTTGCCCGTAAATGGTGGGCCAGTCTCCGTACTGTTCACGGTTGTAGTAATCCAGCATTCCGATAGCGTTATCCGGGTCGTTCAGGTTCATCGGAGGATTGGCATTGGCACGGATAGGAATCACCATCCAGCACGAAAAACCGATAATCATATATACTACGGAAAGCATTATCGTCTGATACAGGCTTTTTCCTTTTTTTCTCGCATATTTAATTCCGAAATAACACAAAGAAACCAAAATAATAAATGCGATAATCGTCCCTGAATGGAACGGAAGACCAAGACCGTTCACCGCAAAAATCTCCATTTTTCCGAACATAGACATAATCAGCGGGAAAATTATTTTAAATACTATAGAAAGAATTCCCAGCGTAACCACATTTGCCCAAAGGAAACTTTTCCATGAAAAGTCATAATTTCTTGCATAATAAATAAGGCACACGGCAGGAAGCGCCAGCATACACATCATGTGAACACCTACGGAAAGCCCGATGATAAAGAAAATAAGGATAATCCATCTTTCATTATCCGCATCGTGGTATTCGTTTTCCCATTTGGTAATCAGCCAGACTAAAAGCGCGATAAACATGGACGCCATCGAGTAAACCTCACCTTCCACCGCAGAAAACCAAAACGTATCCGAAAACGTAAAACACAACGATCCGATAACTCCCGAAAAGAGTATCGCAATTTTCTGACCTTTGGTAAGTTCTTCAAAATCTTTGTTTAATAACCGTCTTACAAGGTGTGTAATCGTCCAGAACAGGAAAAGTATCGTCAACGCACTGAACAGCGCAGACATCCCGTTGATAACCAAAGAATAATATTGTTCCTGCCCGAGAGCAAATATGGCAGCAACCGCTCCTACCAGCTGAAAAAGCGCTGCTCCGGGAGCATGCGTAACTTCGAGTTTCACCGCGGAAGAAATATATTCCCCGCAGTCCCAGAAACTGAATTTCGGCTCAATCGTAGACCAGTAAGTAATACATGCAACGGCAAAAACAATCCACCCGAGAACGGTGTTCCATTTCTTAAAAGACCAGTTTTTCATACATATCAAATAATGGTGCGAAAATACTATTTTTTCAACGCATAATAAGCATTTTAACATATTTTAAATAGATTACGGTGAAAACACATTATGCTTCTTTTTTCCTGCTTTGCTGAAAAACCTGCTTTATATCATATAATTCGTCATAAAAACAACAAAAAATTAATAACTAAATTTTTTTTCGTATTTTTGCCACGATTTTTTAGAGAAAAATAAAAGAGAAAATGACTAATGTTTACGATAACATTTTAGGTTTAATCGGGAATACACCATTGGTAAAACTCAATGCTGTTACCAGAGAAATTCCTGCAACAGTCTATGCTAAACTGGAATCCTGCAATCCCGGACATTCTACTAAAGACAGAATCGCTTTACACATCATAGAAAATGCTGAAAGAAAAGGACTTCTGAAAGAAGATTCGGTAGTGGTGGAAACCACTTCCGGAAATACAGGTTTTTCTATTGCCATGGTATGCATCATCAAAGGATACAAATGTATTCTTGCCGTAAGCGACAAAACAAAACCGGAGAAAATCGCCTATCTGAAAGCATTGGGAGCGACAGTTTACGTCTGCCCGGCAAATGTTCCGGCAGACGACCCGAAATCGTACTATGAAGTAGCCAAAAGAGTAGCATCGGAAACCCCAAATTCTGTATATATCAACCAGTATTTCAACGAACTGAATATCGATGCACATTATCAGACTACAGGTCGTGAAATATGGGAACAAACACAAGGGAAAATTACACATCTTTTCGCTTGTACAGGAACAGGAGGAACACTTTCAGGTTCTGCAAAATTTTTAAAAGAAAAAAGTCCTGATATTAAAATTATCGGCGTAGATGCAGACGGCTCTATCCTGAAAAGCTATCACGAAACAGGAGAAATTCACAAAGAAGACATTCACCCTTATCAAATCGAGGGAATGGGAAAAAACCTGATTCCTTCCGCTCTTCTGTTTGATAAAATCGACGAATTTATACGTGTAAACGACGAAATGTCGGCGTACAGAACCCGCGAAGTTGCTCTGAAAGAAGCCATTATGGGCGGTTATACTACAGGAGCGGTTACACAGGCTTTGATACAGTATGCCAATTCTCACGATTTTAAGGAAGATGATGTGGTGGTATTGATTTATCCTGACCACGGTTCAAGATACATCACAAAAGTTTACAGCGATAAATGGATGGCAGAACAAGGATTTATCAACAACTGTTTCCATAATTATGACGAAATATTCAAAACGGAAATCATTAAGTAAAAAAAAGCCTGAAAAAGGGCTTTTTTTTATAACTGTAATTTAAGTACATTTGTTTGTTAAAAAAATTTAAACCCAATTATTCAAAAAAATGGTAGATATATTTGAAAGAATCAAGCATAATCCGGGACCGCTCGGACAATTTGCAGATTATGGCGAAGGCTATTTTATTTTCCCAAGATTGGAAGGACCAATAGGACCGAGAATGAAATTTCAGGGCAAAGAAGTGATTTTTTGGAGTGCCAACGATTATCTCGGACTCTGCAACCATCCTGAAGTTTTGGAAGCCGATGCAAAAGCGGCGGCGGAATACGGAATGTTTTATCCGATGGGTGCCAGAGCAATGTCCGGCGAAACCGATAACCATTTAAAATTAGAAAAAGAACTTGCAGAATTTGTAGGAAAAGAATCTGCCTATCTTCTGAATTTCGGTTATCAGGGAATGCTTTCCACTATCGAGGCTTTGGTAACAAGACACGATGTTATCGTTTATGACGTAGATTCTCACGCTTGTATTGTGGATGGAGTAAGAATGCACTTCGGAAAAAGTTTTACCTATCGCCACAACGATATGGAAAGTTTAGAAAAAAACCTGCAAAGAGCCACAAAAGTTGCCGAAGAAAACGGCGGCGGAATTTTGGTAATTACCGAAGGAGTTTTCGGTATGAGAGGACAACAGGGAAAACTGAAAGAAATCTGCGAACTGAAAAAGAAATACGATTTCCGTCTTTTGGTAGATGATGCTCACGGATTCGGAACGCTTGGAAAAACAGGTGCAGGTGCAGGAGAAGAACAAGGCTGTCAAGACCAGATTGATGTTTACTTCTCTACTTTCGCAAAATCTATGGCAGGTTTCGGAGCGTTTATCGCAGGAGATAAAGAAATTATCCGTTATCTGAAATTCAATCTTCGTTCGCAAATTTTCGCAAAATCTCTGACAATGCCAATGGTAATCGGTGGTTTGAAAAGATTAGAACTTTTGAGAACAAGACCTGAAATCAAAGCCAAACTGTGGGAAAACGTCAATAAACTGCAAAACGGACTGAAAGAAAGAGGCTTTAATCTCGGAGATACCAACACCTGCGTAACTCCTGTAATGATGCAGGGTTCTCCTGTGGAAGCGACACTTTTGGTAAAAGATTTGAGAGAAAATTTCGGAATCTTTACTTCGGTTGTAGTATATCCGGTAATCCCGAAAGGAATGATTTTGTTGAGATTAATCCCGACCGCTTCTCACACCGATGCTGAAATTAATGAAACTTTGGCAGCATTTGAAGCAATCCACGATAAATTAGTAAGCGGACACTACAAAGAACAAGCGGAAAAATTATTGGCTGCGGAAGGTTTGGAGTTTAAACCTCTTTAATAACTTAACGAATATAAAAACATGAAACCCTTTCTAGTTTAAACTCTGAAAGGGTTCAGTTTATCACATTTTTATCAAAAGACCATTAAACCTCATAGGTTTTCAAAACCTATGAGGTTTTTTGAAACTCTGAAAGGGTTGATTTTTAAATAAGTGCCTATCGGATAAAAGCAAAAATCAGATTAAATCATCTCCATGCCAATAAGGAAAATAATATTTTGTTGCGGAAAAAATAATAGTTATTCATAAATATCGTACATTGCACAAAATTTTCAGGGAATACAATTTAATGTTCATTCAGATGTTGTTTTCACTTTAATATTTTATAATAACAACATTTTTTAATTTTTTATAATGAACATTTTTATTTCAAACATCAACTACAACACTGTTGATTCCGAGCTGAAAGCTCTTTTCGAAAACTATGGAGACGTAGATTCTGCAAAAATCATATCCGACCGTGAAACAGGCAGAAGCCGTGGTTTCGGTTTCGTGGAAATGCCAAACAACGAAGAAGGGCTGAAAGCCATCGAAGAGCTGAACCAGAGAGAGTTTAAAGAAAAAGTACTGAACGTATCCGAAGCAAAACCAAGAGAAGCCAAAAGCTCCGGAGGAGGCTTCAGAAGAGAAAACAACAACAGAAACAAATACTAAACACAATCCCTGAAATTCAGGGATTTTTTTTTTGCTATAGAAAGATTCGCACCGTTTTCCATTCAAAATCCTTATCTTCGCACACTGAAATTCAAAGTTCATTCAGACTTCCTGGATTCAATACCGCAGGCAGAACAGTTTTGAGCTTTAAACCTTAAACTTTGAACAAATTTTATGAAATGTGGAATCGTAGGATTACCAAATGTAGGTAAATCCACCCTTTTTAACTGTCTGAGCAACGCCAAAGCACAATCGGCAAACTATCCTTTCTGTACAATCGAACCTAATTTGGGAACAGTTTCCGTTCCCGACCCTCGTCTGAACAAGCTGGAAGAACTGGTAAAACCCGAAAGAGTACAGCCCGCAGTCGTGGAAATCGTAGATATTGCCGGGCTGGTAAAAGGTGCTTCAAAAGGGGAAGGACTTGGAAATCAGTTTCTTGCCAATATCCGTGAATGTGAGGCGATTATCCATGTTTTAAGATGTTTTGAAAACGGAAATATCGTTCACGTGGAAGGTTCTGTGGACCCGATTCGTGATAAAGAAATTATCGACATCGAATTGCAGTTGAAAGATTTGGAAACACTCGGGAAAGCAGTTGATAAAGCCAAAAAATTCATTAAATCCGGAAAAAAAGAAGATATTTTGACGTATGAAACACTTCAAAATCTTCAAAAATTTATAGAAGACGGAAAAAATGCAAGAGAATTTCCGGTAGATGATTTCACAAAACCGATTATAGACGAAGTTCATCTTTTGACCAAAAAACCAATACTTTACGTATGCAATGTAGATGAAAATTCCATTAAAAACGGAAATGAATGGATTGGAAAAGTAGAAGAAATGGCAAAAAATGAAGGAGCAGAAGTTGTAGTTTTGGCAGCACAGATTGAAGCAGATATTAATGAGCTGGAAACTTTCGAGGAAAGACAAATGTTCCTTGAAGAACTTGGTTTGGAAGAACCGGGTGTCAATCGTCTTATCAGAAAAGCGTATGATTTGCTTCATCTTCAAACCTATTTCACGGCAGGAGTGAAGGAAGTTCGTGCATGGACTATTGAAAAAGGCTGGACTGCACCGCAGGCAGCAGGTGTGATTCATACCGATTTTGAAAAAGGATTTATCCGTGCAGAAGTCATCAGATACGAAGATTTCGTGAATTATGGCTCAGAAGCTAAAGTAAAAGAAGCCGGAAAATTATCCGTAGAAGGTAAAGAATATGTTGTGCAGGACGGTGATGTGATGCATTTCAGGTTTAATGTTTGAATTACAAACCTAACAGGTTTCGGAAACCTGTTAGGTTTAAATAAAATCTATTTCAACTCCAAAATCATCGCAGTTTTTGCGGGAACAGTCTGGTTTCCTTTCAAATCAAATTCTTTTCCGGAAATGATGTCTTTTCCTTTTGTGAAATTTTTAATTCCTTCGGAAAACCTGTTCAAATCGAGGTTTTGGTCGGATTTATTGTTGTTGATGATGACCATAATTCTTTCGTTTTCGTTGTATCGGAAATACACATACACGTTATTCTGCGGAATGTAATGCAGCGTTTTTCCGTTGTGGATTGCGGATTTTCCTTTCCGCCAGTTTAGGAGTTTTTTGGTAAAATCGAAATAGTCGTTTTGTTCTTTCGTTCTTCCCGATGCCGAGAAAGCATTATTTTTATCGCCGTTCCAGCCGCCCGGAAAATCCTGCCGAATATCGCCGTCGCCGTTTTTTTCCTTGTTTCCTTTCATTCCGATTTCCGAACCGTAATAGAGTTGCGGAATCCCGCGAACGGTCAAAATCAAACTCATCGCCAGTTTGTAATCCCTGACATCGGAATAAATTTCGTTGAAACGCTGCGTATCGTGATTTTCGGCAAAAACCAAAATATTGTTAATATTCGGATAGAGAAAATCGTTCGCAAAATTTTCATAAAATCGCTGCATTCCCGTATCCCAACCGAGTTCTTCCTTGAATGCCAAACCCATCGCATCGTGAAGCGTAAAATCCATTACAGACGGAAGATGCGAGTTGTAACCCTCAATCGCCGCAATTTTGGAATCCTTTTGCCAATACGCCATTTGCGCCGAATTGTGCATCCAAACTTCACCGACAATGTTGAGATTCGGGTATTCATCGGTAATTCTTTTCGTCCATTCTGCAATTCCGTTTTTGTCGTTGTAGGAATAGGTATCGACTCGAAGTCCGTCCAAACCTGCAAATTCTATCCACCAAATCGCATTTTGCGCCATATAATTGACAACGAGCGGATTTTTTTGGTTCATATCGGGCATTGTCGTATCAAACCAACCGTCCATACACGCTTGTGCATCGGTTTTTGCCGCATTCGGGTCAAATTGCGTGGTCATTTTGTAATTGCTTCTCTGGAAACCGTTTTCGCCGCCGTTCCAGAAATGAATCCAGTCTTTTGACGGCAAATCTTTGGTAATCCAACTTTTTGAACCCCAATGATTGGTCACGTAATCCATCACGAGTTTCATTTTCCGCTTGTGAAGTTCGTCCGCCAGATTTTTGTAATCGTCGTTCGTTCCATATCTCGGGTCGATTTTGTAATAATCGCTTTGGGCATAACCGTGATAGGAATAATTCGGTTCGTTGTCTTCCAAAAGAGGCGTGCTCCAAACGGTGGTAACGCCCAAATCGCTGAGATAATCCAGATTTTTGACAATTCCCGAAATATCGCCGCCGTGTCTTCCGTCTTTGTTGTTTCGGTTGGCTTTTTCGGCGGTGTCGCTCGTGTTGTCGTTACCCGGATTTCCGTTAGCAAACCGGTCCGGCATCAGCAGATAAAAAACATCGGAAGAGTTGTAAGAATTACGGTTTGCAGAATTTTCTTTTCTCTGTTTAAATTCATAATCAACGGTTTTCACGGTTTTGTTTCCGTTTTTGAAATTGATTTTAAAAGTTCCCGGCTTCACATTTTTGGTATCAACCGTTACGAAAAGATAGTTCGGATTTTCTACCTTTTTCACTTCCTTGATTTGGATTCCGCCCGAAAATTCGGGTTGCAAACCGCTGATGTTTTTCCCATATACCAATAATTGCAGTTCGGGATTTTTCATTCCGCTCCACCAGAATGCGGGTTCTATTTTCTGGATTTGGGAAAACAAATTTCCAAAAACGGAAATTGAAATTGCTACGATGAGTTTTTTCATTTTTTTTTGATTTTATTTTGATAGGATTTTATCCTTTGTTATTTCTTTTCATAGGGCTGCACCCTATGCTGTTGATTTCGCCGCTTCGCGGCTTATTATTTTTCGGGATATTTTACGGCTTTATCGAGTTCGATTGGGTTGTTTTCTTTTCGCATTCTTTTTTGAACCATTTCCGAAAGTTCCTTGAATTGGTCAATATTTTTTATCTCAATATTATAAACTTTAAACGTTCCGCCCGGATTATTTTTATACATTTCACGGAAATCGTGAAGCGGGTCGTTATACATTTCCAACTGTTTTTTGTTTAACAGTTTTTCGGAAATCAAAACCGCTTTCTGACCTGCATAAGATTCTAAAAAAACCGATGTATCATACGTTTTTGCCAATTTGTAACTTTTTACGAGTTTAAAAATAAAATTGGCTTTGTCGTCTTCAACCTCAAAAACCAATCCCGGCAATCCGTAAAATTTATATGGTCCTTCATTGAGAGGAATATCCTTATTGAACCAAGCAATCCAATTTCTTCCGCCAAATTTTGCTGTTGCTTTTTGCAAATTATATCCATTTTCGGTTTTGGTTTCGGCTGAAAGTTTCCAACTGATTTTATCCGTTGTTTTTGTCATCAAAAAAGCATCTCCCAAAAGATAAAAATTAGTGTTTTCGTCCGAAGATTTTTTTCGTTTAAGAGCCGGTAAATCGTCCCAAGTCGAATTCATCTGATTTCTCACTTTGTTGAGAGAATCGTTTTCGGCGTAAGAATATGGATAAAATTTCACTTCATCGGGATTGATGTCCAAAGCCATATTTTCTTTGTCGTAATGGTCTGACAAAGAATCTCTTTTGTATTGTAATTCATAAACGAATCGATGCGTTTGCGACTTCCCGAAGAAACCGAAAAGAATTGCGAAAATTATGATTGTTTTTTTCATTGTTTTTTTATTTAAAATTTCTAACCACCCCGTCTTCCGAACAAGTTCGGAATCCACCCCTCCAAAGGAGGGGAATTTTTACTTCACCGGCTTCACAGAAATCGCATAACCGCCGCTTCTTACCAGATGAACAGGAAGTTTTGTTTTGCTGTCAATGGTTTTTTTGTAAATGTGGTAACTTTGAGGATTCGTTACATAATCGGCATCTTTTCCGTCTTCGTAAATCACGGCTTCGTATTTTCTGTCTTTATCCAAAAACGAAAAATCAACTGTAAAATCTCTCGGATTTTCATCGGTAATGCCGCCGACAAACCAGTTGTCCGTTCCTTTCTCTTTTCTTGCGGTGTGAATGTAATCGCCCGGTTCAGCAGAAAGAATTTTCGTATCGTCCCAATCTGCCGCAACGTCTTTGATAAACTGGAAAGCGTCGAGATGTTTTGCATAATTTTCCGGTAAATCTGCTGCCATTTGCAAAGGCATATACATTACAACATACAATGCTAGTTGCTTCGCCAAAGTGGTTTTCACAAAGCGTTTGTCGCCCGGGAAATAATAATCCAATTTGGTTTGGAAAATTCCCGGCGTGTAATCCATCGGTCCGCCCATCCAACGCGTAAACGGCAAAATCGTCTGATGGTCTGGATTGTTTCCGCCGAAGGCTTCATATTCCGTTCCTCTCGCCGCTTCCGCAGAAATATAATTCGGGAAAGTTCTGCTTTCGCCTGTCGGACGAACCGATTCGTGGGAATTGACCATAATTTTGTATTCGTTCGCTTTTTCGGCAATTCGGTAAAAATGGTTGATGGTCCATTGCGAATAATGATGCTCCCCTCTCGGAATAATATCGCCGACATATCCTGTTTTCACGGCATCGTAACCGTATTTGTTCATCAGTTGAAACGCTTTGTCCGCCCAACGTTCGTAGTTGGTTGCACTTCCCGAAGTTTCGTGGTGCATTATGAGTTTGATGCCTTTGGAGTGCGCATAATCGTTCAGCATTTTAATATCAAAATCGGGATAAGGCGTGATGAAATCAAACACAAATTCTTTGGAATGTCCGAACCAGTCTTCCCAACCCGTGTTCCAGCCTTCAATCAAAAGTCCCTGAAAACCGTTTGCAGCCGCAAAATCGATGTATTCTTTTACTTTCGTGTTATTGGCGGCGTGTTTTCCGTTCGGTGTGAGTTTTGAAAAATCTTCTCCGATGCGGACATTTTCGGCTGTGGAATACGCCCACTGCGATTTTCCGATAATCATTTCCCACCAAACGCCCATATATTTTGTCGGATGAATGTAAGAAGTGTCGGTATATTTCGTAGGTTCGTTTAGATTAAATAACATTTTTGAAGCCAAAACTTCTTCCGCTTTCGGGGAAACGATAACCGTTCTCCAAGGCGAAACTGCCGAAGTCTGAATATAACCTTTTGCACCTTGTCTGTCGGCGGTAAGATGTGTTTTGAATTTAAAATTTTTCGCATCCACTTCCAGGTGTGAAGCCGGATAATCGAGAACCGCCGCTTCCGCAACATTGATGTATAAAGGATTTTTTCCTTCTACTTTCAACATTAATGGCGACTGAACGGCATCTTTTATCATCGTCTGCGACGCATTTCCGTCAAAAGACCTTGCCCATTTTGCAGGGATTTCCGAAACTTTGGTGGTTTGCGGCTGATATTCCTGAGAATCGTAATCGGCGGCAATCCACCACGCTTTCATATCAGTCGGGAAATCAAACTCGGAATCTTCCTCGCGAATCACGAAATAATTCAGATTTTTCTGCTGAGGAAATTCGTAACGGAAACCGAGTCCGTCATCAAACAAACGGAATTTAATCACAATATTTCTGTCCGTAGATTTCTGGTTGAGCGTTACGGCGAGTTCATTATAATTGTTAATATAATTTTTCTTTTCGCCCAAAACAGGCTGCCAGGTTTCGTTTTTGGAATCTCTTTTTTCGGAAATTTTTTCAAAACCGTTATTCAAATCAAATTTGGAATCTTCGGGTTTTGCAATTTCGGAAGCGAATTTTATGGACGTATCTTTAAAAAGCCTTAATCCTAATTTTGAATCTTCCAAAACGGTATTTCCTCCATATTTCAGATTGTAATACGGAACGCCGTTTTTGAGTTGGAAATTCATTTCAAATTTTCCGTCGGGAGATTTTAGGGATTGGGCGTTCAGAAAGGAAAAGCTGATTACTGTGAACAAAAGTCCTGTTTTTATATTTTTCATATCGTTAATATTTTAATGTTTAAAAATAGAAAAACAGATTGTAAAAAACAACAAAACCGACTTAAAATAAGCCGGTTTTGATGTTAAAATCAGAGAAATAATGATTAATCTTTTTTCACAAAAACATAATCCCCCGTATTATCGTTGAAATAAATATCGTACACTCCTGCGGAAACCGGAATATTGGCTCCTCCCTGAGTTCCTGTTCCGAAGTTTTCATCACCGCTTCCCCAGTTTATATCCCAAGAATCATTCGCACGGAATTTCATTTCTCCGTCTGTAAGTGCTGTGTTTTCGAGCATCCAGATATGGGAATCAAAAGTGGATTGTGTCATTGCTGTACTGGAACTCCAGCCATTAGGTGTGGCACTACCGATTATTCCTATTGTAGAATAAGAAGCGGTAGGAGCCGAAACTGGCACAAGCGTATAGGTAAGTGCAGCGGTATCAATGGATAATTGATAATATCCTGCTGCTGCAACACTAATATCTCCACCGCTCGTACTCAATGTTCCTGCTGAACTTCCGGCTCCATACTGAACACCCCAGCTGCCTTTAGTTTTCACAATTTTAAAAGCACCGGCACTGAAATATCCTGTAAAGGTATAGCTGTTGCTGTTGGAATGGCTGTTCAGCAGTGGATACATATTGATATTGGTTGCATTGTTGTCCCAGCCAGCTGCAGTTGCGCTTCCAATAAGGAATAGCTGTACAAAACTTTCATAAGGGGTTACTTTTATGGTAACGACTTCTGATTGTTTCTGAATGGTTCCTCCTGTGGATTCTGAAATCGCGGTTACACGAATGTCAATATCATTTGGCACATCTATCTGTGCTCCTGTTTTGAGGACTGCCGTATTGAATACGCTATGAGTTACTTCAAAATTATACGTATTGCTTACAGTTCCCAGTGGGAAAAAGGCAGAAGAACCTGCGGCTGCTACTTCTACTAAATATTCTACACTTACTCCGTAACCGCTGTAATCATTCCATGTAACGGTAGCAGCTACGTCTTCAGGGAGCGTATTATCGAGAACAATGCTCGAACCTGCAGTAGGTGCTGTGATTACAGGACCTTCTGCCGGATAAGGAGTTACCGTAAAAGAAATGGCATTGGAAACTATGCTTCCTCCGGCTGTTTCTATTCTGATGTATACAGTCTGAGCAGTATAAGGAGTCCATCCTGCCTGCAGTAAAGCAGTATTCAAATCTCCGACAGAAGTTGTATAACTATTGGTAGTTGATGTTCCCAGCTCTACTTTACTTGCAAAATCTTCGGTAGCAGAAAATACTACGGAATATCCTCCACTTGCACTGAGGCTGTTGTCCCAAGCTAAAGTAAAAGGATTATCAGCCATAGATTCATAGAGAACGTTCGTCCCTAAAGTGGTATCATACAGCGTAAAAGAGGGTTCAGGCGTTGTCCAGTCTCTGTAATTTTCATCTTCACACGAAGTGAAAAACAGAGGGATAAGAAGCCCGATAAATAAAAATTTTACTATATTTTTCATTTTTGTTCTATTAATATGTTCGACTTACTGAGGGGTGATAGTGTAAATTCCGGCTTTCAGGTTAACAGTAATTTTGTAGGTGCTTCCGCCTCCTGCAAACTTGATGTTTCCGTTATCACCTTTGGGTCCTAAGAATCCTGTATTACCATTTGCGGAAAGATTTCCCCAGTCTAAAGCTCCCCATGATTTCTGACCTAAGAATTTGAATTCTGCGTCATCAGGGAGAGTGGTGGCATATTCGTACACACCGTTTCCTAATGCTGTCATTACAAGCGGATTTGTTTCGCTCCAGCTGTTGATGCTTCCCACGAGATAAAGTTCAGGGTAATCGAACTCTGTTATCGGTGATGGTTCTACAGCAAGTGTTTTTCCTGAGGCATTAATCGTAATCTTATTAATTCCGGTGGTTCCTGTAAACGTCATATTTTCATTGTCTCCAAGTGAAATATTATCAGTCCAATCCGTAAAATATCTGTAACTTTCATTTGTACCAGAGTCATTAATACTGTAATTAAGCGGATTCCAATCCTGCTGACCTAAGAATCTGAAGTTTTTACCGCTTTCAAGATAAGTGTAAATAACTGATACAGGGTCTGTATTACCTGTTCTATAGAGTAATTGTGCACTGCCTGAGTTCCAGCCTACATAAGATGCTTCTCCCACGAGATAAAAATCTGGAAAAGTAAGTACGTAAGGTGTAACAGCGATGGAGGTAACATTGGATTTTGCAATCATATTCATAGAATCGGTAGTTCCTAAGAACGCTACAACACGAATATACATAGGAGAAGATACATTGGGTTCAAGACCTAAGTCGCCTGCAAGATTATTTATCTGCAGTGTTGAGAAAACCGCTGCTCTTTCTGAAGCTCCCACCACGGTCATTTCCTTGGATGTGGAAAAGTTTTCGTCTGCGGATGCTTCTACTAAGTAATTAATTTCTACAGGAACGCTGTATTCAGCGGCTTCCCATGTTACTGTAAGTACCGGATTATCGGGGAAATTGCTATCCAAAAAAAGCGATTCCGCTGAAAGATCCATCAAAATCGGTTCTGCCTGGTTCTCAATAGTTACAATATCTCTGTCTTCGCAGGACGAAAGCCCAAGGACAACTAAAATTGCTATTAAGAATCTGCTAAAAATATTATTTTTCATTTTAATTCAAATATTGGGTTATAATTAATATCCGGGATTCTGTACAAGATTAGGGTTTACCGCTAAATCATTATTCGGAATCGGGAACAGGTTTCTGTATTCCGCTACTCCGATACCATCTTTTACATTTCCTTTCCAAGGCCAAACATAAGTAGAGCTTGTAAATTTACCGAAGCGGATAAGGTCGCTTCTTCTGGTCATTTCCCAAGACAATTCTCTTGATCTTTCATCAAGGATGAAATCCAAAGTCAAACTAACAGAAGAAACTGTTGAAGCACCTGCTCTTTGTCTGATTTGGTTCACATAAGCAACTGCAGTGGTCATACTACCGCCTCCGCCTCTTAATACGGCTTCGGCATACATCAGATAAATATCTGCAAGCCTGTAAACCGGCAGGTCGGTTTCCACCCAGTTATCATGGACGCCTGCTTCACCTGTGCTTTTTACGTTTTTGAATTTGATAAAAGCATAGCCGTCATTAAAGTTGGATAAATCGTTGATTTCCAAAGTCTGCCCATCTGTATGGAATCTTCCTCTTACATCATTGGACTCAAATCTCTGTACAAAAGTTTTGGTTACTCTGAGGCCACCCCAGCCTCCGTTTACTCCAAAATCAGCCGGATTCATAGAACCTCCGATAGATGCATGTACCAAATAAGTTGTTCCGCCATTGGTCTGGGTATGCTGACCGTCGTAAACAATAGAGAAAATATTTTCCGGATTGCTGACGTTGTTATCCGCAAGGAACAAGTTCGCATAAGTAGGGTTGAGTGAATATCCGGAATTGATTACTTTTTCGGTATACGTGATTACATCTGCATAACGGTCTGTACCATTGTATACTTTAGCATTCAGATACAATCTTGCCAGCAGCGACCATGCAGCAGCCTGGTCTGCTCTTCCGTAAAGGTTGGCTTTTGGAGCTTTCATTTCATTTGCAGCTTCCAGGAGTTGAGTTTCTACGTAATTAAACAGGTCAGCTCTTGAAATCTGCTGAGGCACTGTTCCTAAAGTAGTTTCGTCCACGAAAGGCACATTTCCGTACATGTCTAACAAATGATAATAGGCTTGTGCTCTCAGGAATTTTGCTTCTGCACGCATTGCTTTGGCTTCTTCCAGATTAGCTCCTGAAATTCCGTTGGAAGAGAGTTTTTCGTCTGTAGTATTTTTAATAAATTCGTTACAGAAAGCCACTTCGGCATACAATCTGAAATACATTGCGTTGTTAAATTCATTGGCAGGAGTCCATATCATTTTATGAAATTCATGCAGTGAACCGTCATTCCAGCCAATAACTGCTTCATCGGTTGTGATAACATTCAATGTATACAGTAAACGCATATAGTTGGAAAAACCGCCGTCAATATCCGCAATATCTCCGCTTCCGTCTCCGCTGCTTTGTCCTCCTACTGCAAGACCTCCGTATAATTTAGCCAAAAGACTGTTGTAATTGGCAAAATCTTTATAAATACTTGCGGAAGTTACCTCAGTAATCGGTTCCTGCTTCAAATCGTCTACACAGGAAGTCATTGATAATGAAATCCCTAAAACGACTGCCGCTATTTTGGTTTTATATCTTCTGAAATTTTTCATTTTTCTTTTAATTAAAATTGTAAATTAAGTCCTAATGAATACACTTTTGGTCTTTGGTAGAAGCCATTGTCGATGTTTCCGAAAATTTCCGGGTCAACACCTGTATAATCGGTAATTACGAAAACATTCTGTGCCATACCATATACTCTGAGTCTGCTTCCTGTATTGAAAACATCCCCGAAGTCATATCCAAGAGTCAGGTTATCCATTCTGATAAACGATGCGTCTTCCACAAAAATATCGCTCCAATACTGTGCATTTTTGAAACCGTACGCTGCCGTCTGGGTAGAAAGATTCATCAGGTAGTCGTTGGTTGCAATACTTTGTACGTTGGATTGAGAGGCGAAGTTGTTGTACACATAGTTACCCAGCACTGCTCTGAGAGCGGTTGAAAAATCCCATTTTTTGTACTGGAATTTGGTAGAGAACCCGAAAGTAGCATCCGGTGTGGTGGATTTGTAAAGATACTTGTCTTCTTTGCTCACTTTGCCGTCTCCGTTGCGGTCTACATATACGCCGTCCAAAGGTTTACCATTGGCATCATATACCTGCTGGTATACATAGAAAGCATAAGGAGTATATCCCACCATGTGAGCCTGAATCGTATTACCGACACCTCCGGAAATACCTCCCGTTTCTATCATATAACCAGATTCCACTTCATTAAAGTGAGTTATTACAGGATTGTAATGGGCTACGTTAAAGCTGAAATCCCATGTAAAATCAGGGGTTTTAACAGGCGTAACGTTAATTAAGAATTCGATACCGTCAGTTTCAAGCTCTCCAACGTTTTTATAGTTTTTGTTGCTGAACTCTCCTGCCGGAACTCCTACATAAGCCTGCAGATTACTTGTAAATTTCTTAAACCAGTCTACTGAACCTGTAATTCTGTTTTTCCAGAATCCGAAATCCAATCCGGCATTCACGGTTTCTGTAGTTTCCCATGTCAGGTTCGGATTATACTGATTTGGGCGAAGCATGTCGTAAAACTCATCTCCGAAACCATACTGTGCTCCTGTTCCGGAAACACTATATGCCGGGAAAGAGTTGTACCATCCTCCGATTTCCTGCTGTCCTGTCTGCCCCCATCCTGCTCTCATTTTCAAATCAGAGAATACTTTTGAATCTTTCAGGAAATTTTCCTGTTTGATTTTCCATGCTCCTGATGCTGCTGCAAATGTTCCCCACATATTGCCTAATTCATCCGTACCATTATAAAATCTTGAAGAAGCATCTCTTCTCACAGACCCGGTAAGGACATATTTATTAGCAATCGTGAAAATAGCTCTTCCGTAGAAACTCATCAATACCAGATTTCCTTCTTTGTCACGCCCTACACCTACTTCATCATAAGAAGAATCCCCGTGATAGGTTTTTGTCCAAGGAGTTTTATAGTTAAATTTTTGATAAGAATGCCCTGCCATTAAATCCAATTTGGTATTAATGGCATCAACAGTTTTCACATAATTCAAATAGGTTTCAAATAACTGATTGGTTTTTTCTTCACTATAATCTCTTCTTGAGCCTAAAGTGTTATATGTTCCTCTGTATCCCGGATATTCAGTAATCGCACCTGTACCTTTCTGGTAATCATACCCTAAGTTCACATTCCAGTGAAGGTCCGGAAGGAAATGAAGTTTATAGTCCGTCTGCAAATTAGCAATTCCGCGGAATACCGTAGAAACATCTCTCCTTTGCTTCAATGCAGCCACAGGGTTCACGTTTGCGTTTGAATTCAGTGTTCCTGTCGGAAGCCACCATTCAAAATAATTGCCAACCTTATCTCCGTTTGCACTGTAATCATACACAGACTGTGTGGGGTCGAAGAACTGTGCATCTCTGATTATCCCTGCATTAAATCTGTTTTCCGTCATGGAGCCTTTCAGGTTAGCCGTTACGGATAGATGTTTGTCAAAGAATTTAGGCGTTAAGTTCAAACCTACGGAAGTCCTTCTGAATTCGTTGGTTTTCACGATACCGTTCTGTTCATTATATCCTAATGAAAGTCGGTAAGGCAGTTTTTTGATTCCTCCGGAAATAGAAACATTATTATCCGTTCCCCATGCTTCCTGATAAATCAAATCCTGCCAGTTGGTATTGGATGTTCCCAGCATATCAATATATTTCTGCAGTGGAGCATTATTTATTACATACTCTCTGAATTCGTCTGCAGATAAAACATCCGTATTTCCCATTTTTTTTGAGACGGACGCTACCGTAGAGAAATTCACTTTCATTTTTCCGGCAGAACCTTTTTTGGTAGTAATCAAAATTACCCCGTTGGAGGCCCTGTTACCGTAGATAGCGGCGGCAGAAGCATCTTTCAGAATGTCAAAAGACTCAATATCATTCGGGTTAATCAAAGCCAGGGCGTTTGATGCTCCGGCAATTCCTCCCGGATCCATAGGGATTCCGTCCACTACAATCAATGGGTCATTACTCGCCGTCAAGGAAGCACCACCACGGATTCTGATGGTAGAACCTGCCCCCGGATTACCTCCGTTACCAGTAACCGTAACACCGGGTGCTTTACCCTGAATCAACTGGTCAGGTGATGTAGAGCCTCCGTTGAAATCCTTTGAAGTAATCGAAGCAATAGAACCTGTAAGGTCTTCTTTCTTCTGCTTTCCATACCCAATCAAAACAACTTCTTCTATTTTCTCTTCTTTCTGAGGAATAGTGTCCGTTGTCTGTGCATGCATCATTGCTCCCGCCAAAAGGAATGCCGGAGCAATTTTCAAAGCTGTAACATAGTTTCTCACAAAATAAAATTTAAGGATTAATATTCATTTTTATTTTTTCACTGCTTTTTTTGTTTATAAAAATCAGCGATGTAATTTAAGCTATTTTAACAATATGTTAAGCATTTTTTAATTTTAAGGCTGTTTTTTTATGTATTTTCTTATCTTTTAATGAGACAATAACCACATAATTCAATGAAATTCAAATATTTAAACAAACAATAAGGATTTGGCATTTTTTTTAGAGAAAAAGCTATTTTTCAAACGATTGTTTAACAATTTTAACGCTTATTTCTCATTGAAGTTCCCCAAAAACTAAATCGGCAATTCAAAAAGCCTTCTTTTCAATAAAAAATAAAAATTGGTTTTTCTATGAAGACATCTGAATTTCCGGCTCTAACATACCGTCAATCCCGATTCTCGGGATTGCCAGCCTCTGGAAGAGGGGAATGATAGGTTATTTACCTCGAACCACGTATCTCGTATCTCGAATCATTTGCCTCTTTTTCCTTGGCTCTTAAAACCGTATATTTGCATAAATTTTACAATCAATGTCAGAGAGAAAAATGATTACGGCAGCTTTGCCTTACGCAAACGGTCCGGTTCATATAGGGCATTTGGCGGGTGTTTACGTTCCTGCCGATGTGTATGCAAGATTTCAGAGAAGACTGGGAAAAGATGTCGCTTTCATCTGCGGTTCCGATGAACACGGGATTCCGATTACGATTCGGGCGAAAAAAGAAGTCGTAACTCCGCAGGATATCGTCGATAAATACCATACGATTATCAAAAAATCTTTTGAAGATTTGGGAATTTCCTTTGATGAATATTCCCGCACCACTTCGCCGAAACATTACGAAGTCAGTCAGGATTTTTTCAACACCTTATATAATAAAGGAAAATTTCAGGAAGAAGTTTCCGAACAATATTACGATGAACAGGCAGGAGAATTTCTCGCAGATCGCTACATTGTGGGAACTTGCCCGAATTGCGGAAACGACGGTGCTTACGGCGACCAATGCGAAAAGTGCGGTTCTACCCTTTCTCCGTCGGAACTCATCAATCCGAAATCGGCTTTAAGCGGAAATGTTCCCGTTCTGAAACCGACCAAAAACTGGTATCTTCCATTAAATGAATACGAAAATTTCCTGAACGAATGGATTATCGAAGGGCATAAAAACGATTGGAAACCCAATGTTTACGGACAGGTAAAATCGTGGCTGAACGACGGTCTGAAACCTCGTGCAATGACCAGAGATTTGAACTGGGGCGTTCCCGTTCCGCTTCCTGATGCAGAGGGAAAAGTGCTTTACGTTTGGTTCGATGCTCCTATTGGTTACATTTCGTTTACGCAGGAATGGGCGGAGAAAAACGGAAAAAACTGGAAAGATTACTGGCAGAATGAAAACTCGGAGTTGATTCACTTCATCGGGAAAGACAATATCGTGTTCCACTGTATTATTTTTCCTGCAATGATGAAGGCTCACGGCGATTATGTGATGCCGAAAAACGTTCCCGCTTTTGAATTTTTAAATCTGGAAAACGATAAAATTTCCACTTCGAGAAACTGGGCAGTTTGGGCTCACGAATATGTTCAGGATTTCCCGAATCAGCAAGACGTTCTGCGTTACGCACTGCTTTCTTCCGCTCCGGAAACCAAAGACAATAATTTTACCTGGAAAGATTTTCAGACTAAAAATAATTCGGAATTAGTAGGAATTTTCGGGAATTTCATCAACAGAGTAGCGGTTTTAATTCATAAATATTACGACGGAATTGTTCCGCAGGGAAACACCAATGCCGATGAACTCAATGAAATTTCAAAATCCGCTAAGGAAATCAACGAATTTTTAGAAAAATTTGAATTCAGAAATGCACTTTCCGCACTGATGAATCTGGCGAGATTCGGTAACCAGTATCTTCAAACGGAAGAACCTTGGAAAACGATTAAAGACCAACCGGAAAAAGCCGGAAATTCCCTTTTTGTGGGAGCACAAATTGCCGTTGCTTTGGCTCAACTCTGTGAACCGTTTATGCCTTTCAGTTCTGAAAAATTATTGAAAATGTTCAATGCCGAACAAATGAAATGGAGCGATGTGGAAACGAAAAAAGTGCTGATTGAAAACGGACACCGCATTAATGAAGCCTCTCTCCTTTTCTCAAAAATTGAAGATGATGTGATTGATGCTCAAATCCAAAAATTAGAAACGACCAAACAAAACAACAATAAAACCAATCCTAACGCCAACCCGATGAAAGAACAGATTACTTTCGATGATTTTGCGAAAATCGACCTTAGAACCGCCACGATTTTAGAAGCGGAAAAAGTGGAAAATGCCGATAAATTATTAAAATTCAAAGTCGATACCGGAGTTGATGTAAGAACGGTGGTTTCCGGCGTTGCGGAAAGTTTTTCACCCGAAGAACTTATCGGAAAGCAGGTAATGATTTTATTAAATCTTGCTCCCCGAAAAATCAGAGGAATTGAATCTCAGGGAATGTTTTTATTAACGACCAAACCGGACGGAAAATTATCGTTTGTAACGCCTGATGAAACGGTGGAAAACGGAATTGAAATCGGGTAGAATACTATTTATTTTTAGAGCCTGTGATAAATTTTATTGCTAAAAACTTATCATAGGCCCTTAAATTATTCATCATCCTCTTCATCCAGAAAATTCAGTTCATCACTGCGCTGTTCGTAGTCGGGCGTAATCCCGGGCGGATTGAAAAGTCCCCATTCATCCACAATATAATGTTTAGGATTAAAGGTTTTCACCCATTCTATGAACAAAAATCGGAACTCTTCAATCAGCTCTCTTACCATTTTGTAATAATGAATTTCTTTAAAACCGAACATATCCAAACCATGATACGAAACCATAAGCTCTCTTGCTGCTTTCCGGATAATGGCGGCGTTTTCCATTTTGATGTCGTAGAGCTTGACATGTTGAGCACCCGCAATTTTTGCAGGAATAATCATCGCATTTTC